>JACRBX010000205.1 GCA_016219225.1 Deltaproteobacteria bacterium | reverse complement strand
GTTATTTATCCACCTGCCGTAAGCAGGGTCTCACGCCATCGGAATCATTGAGACTGTTGTTTGAGGGGAAATGGCCTCCATTTATGGAGACTGAATAACTGCTCTGAGGCATCAATTACGTTTGGAATGGTGAATAGTTACAAAAATAATCGATTTTTTTCTTGACTTTTGGTTCGTTGTAGGATAAATTCACCATATAAATTCACAAAACCTATTTACCCATTCTTTAAAAACTAAGGAGGGCAACATGAAAAAACAAAGAATCATTGGGACAGGGTTGTTGGTGTTGGGGTTATTTATCGGAATAATCTTGATGACCGGGCAGGCCATGGCCGCCGAACCCACTATGGGGGATGTGGTCAATGAAATGGCGAAACAATTAGGCATGACCACCGAGGCCTTAACCGCCATCATTTTCCCGCTTGGCGTAACAGGTTTGGACAAGGCGGCCACGTCGGCTAACATCGCCCAACTTTATCTGGCAGTGGATTCAGCCGTTGCCGCCGGTTCGCTCACGGGGAATGCCAGTACCTTGGTTAACACTGCCGCCACTAATGCCGGGGTTTCTGCGCCGATTATAAGCGCTGGCATTTCCTCCGGTACGACTATAGCAGCGGCTGCGGCTACCCGAGGCGGCGGTACAGGTGGTGGCGGCGGCGGTGGTGCTGGTGGCGGAGCCGGGGGCGGCGGCGGAGGGGGCGGCGGCGTTGTCTTCTCCAAAAGCAGGTAAAGAAGCTCAAAGCTGAAAGCTCTGGACTCAAAGTCAAAGTAAAAAAAGATCGAGATGTGCTTCACTTGAGGTGTATCCGCCAGCAGCGGATCTGAGGAACGTTGCATTTAAGGAGCATTTCATTTGAGGTTTGAGGCAAAATCGTTTGGCTCATAGCAAATGAACTCTTGGGATAAAAATAAAATTGAGCGAGAACGATCTTATCCAGATGGACATAACGAAAAAGATAGACCAGAAAGACGAAGTAGATGATTGCAGGGAGAGAAAGAGATTAACCATATTTCATTTGGAGGTGGCACCCGATGAACATGAAAAATTGGGATAGTTTGTTGGCGGTAAGCTTAATAATATCAATGCTTTGTTTTGTTTATCCTTTGGGGGCCCAGGTGGCCGGGCCAGGCAAGGGGAACATCAAAATCGGCCCGCTGGAAGTGCATCCTTTCGTGGGATTAACCGAAACGTATAATGATAACGTCTACCGTAATTACGGGAATTTGAAATCCGAATCCGATCTTATTACCACCCTTTCTCCTGGGGTGCAGCTCTTTTTGCCTTTGCAGCGCCATAACGTCCAATTAAATTACCGGGCCGACGTTAACTGGTTTTCAAATAACTCAGGGACCAACTATGCCAATCAACGAGTCGGCGGGGAGGTGAATCTGGATTTCCCGGGAGGATTGATCTTTGGACTATCGGATTATTATGCCGATGCAAAAATCCCCCGGAAGGCCAAAAACGGCAATAACAGTTCCAGTGACCCATTCCGGGAGTTGCCGTATACGGCCAATGATTTTAATGTTATGGCTAAATATCGGTTTGTAGACCGCTGGGCAGTCGAGGGCCGTTATAATAATTACGATTACGCCTATAAAAATAATTTTGATGAGGGTGGGAACTATAAAAGGGACTTATTCGGAGGATCATTATATTACCGATTCACCCCCAAGATAGATGCTTTGGCGGATTATAATTATGCTAAAACCAAATATAAGACCGCTACCTTTAACGATAATAAAGACCATTCGGCCTATGTGGGTCTCTCTTTTGATCCCACTTCCAAATTACGAGGCTATGCCAAAGTGGGTTGGGCTCAAAAAGAATATGATAACAGTCTGGCCAGAAGGAATAATACCTTTTCAACCTTCTCCAGCTTGATTAATGTCACTTATACCCTGTCCAGGTACGATGGATTGACCTTTATTGCCAACAGGCAAATTTTAGAAGATGTGGATACCAATGCCCCTTATACCAGCACGGATGTTTCCTTGTGGTATCGTCATATCCTGGCCTGGAACGAGAAGGTCAGTCTGAACGCCAATGCCGGATACGGAACCGGGAAGTTTGAACAAAGTACAACGGATATTGACGGTGCTATCAAAACCCGGGATGACAAGAAGTATTATGTCGGAGCGGGCGTCGGGTACGCCTTACAGCGCTGGTTGAACTTGGGACTCAATTACAGTTATACCAATAACGATTCCAATTTCCTGAATTATAACTACAAGGAAAACAAGGTCTGGGTCAGCGCAGTCGCAGCCTTTTAAAAGCTCAAAGTTCAAAGCTGAAAGCTCAAAGGAAAAACAGGAAAATCAGTTAGACGGGGCGCTTCGCTTAAGGATCGGAAGCGATTATTTTAAGCGAAGTGCTCTTTTTTTTATTGTTCTTCTCCTCAATGGGCATGAATTTGCAGTTGTGACGCTGATGAACAAAGAGTTAATAGAATAATTGCGGCTATCGGCGAAAATCTGCGTCCTAATTAAATCTTAAAATTTAATCTAAACGGGATGACCTGATTGTGATGCGGAAACAAATAGTAATCTTATTTTGGCTAACCCTTCTTCTGCCCTTCTCTGCCTTGGCCCAGGGCGATTATATGCTTGGTCCCGAGGATATGATTGAGATTACCGTTTGGGGTCATGAGGATTTGAAGCGCATGGTGCCGGTGTCCCTTGAGGGGACCATTACTTTCCCCATGATCGGGGAGGTCCGGGCCGCCGGAAAATCGACCCAGCAGTTGGAAAAAGAATTGGCCCGGAAATTGGGGGACGGCTATCTGAAGAACCCTCAACTCACTGTGACCGTTAAAGATTATAAAAGCCAGAAAGTTTTTGTCATGGGCGAGGTAAAAAATCCGGGTACCTATCCCATAACAAAAGAAAATAATTTACTTTTCGCCCTTTCCCAGGCCGGTGGGTTTACCAAGGATGCCGGGGAAGAGGTGGTGGTTATCCGACCCCGAGACCCTGTCAAACAAGGAAAGATGATGACCCTGGAAGAGGCCGCGGCCGATAAAAAAACGACTATCCTCCGGGTAAATCTAAAGGATGCCTTAGCCGGAGACCGAAAAGACAATGTGCCGATTCGGGACGGGGATTCCATTATTGTCCCCAAAATGCCCTTTTTCTTTGTCATGGGCGAAGTAAAAAATCCAGGACAGTTTAATTTGGAACGGGGGACAACGGTCCTGATGGGTATCAGTATCGGAGGAGGGCTTACGCCCAAGTCTGCCCCTAACCGGACCAAGATCGTCCGGGAAGTGGAGGGGAAAAAGACCGAAATCAAGGTTAACATGGAAACCCTGGTGCAGGCAGGGGATACGATTATCGTGCCGGAAAGCTTTTTTTAAGGAAGCTCAAAGCTCAAGGCTCAAGGCTCAAAGGAAAAACAGAAAGAAACTCAAAGCTGGGCGGAGAGAAAGAAATGAGATTTGGGTATGAAGATTGCAGAAGGGAAAGGTAGATTTTCGAAAAAAGAATTTGTTCAGTATTTATACATAGCACGAGGTTCCCTATATGAGACGATGACCTTGCTTGAAATTTTTAAAAGAAGAAATTGGATAAGCCATGAAAAATATTTTGAAATTTAAAAACAAGCCAAAGAAATAGCCTCGATGATCAAAGGTCTTATCAATTCCATCCTCAAGTAAATGAATTTCCCTTTGAGCTTTGAGCAAATGAATTAAGGAATTATTATGGAAGAAATTCAGGAAACTACCCGCGAAATAAACTTAAGAGACTATTGGCGAGTTCTTTCCAAGCGCCGATGGATTATAATTCTCTTTTTTCTGGTCTGTCTGACCACCGTGGCCATTTATTCCCTGACCATGACGCCGATCTACCAGGCTACGGCCCAACTGATGATCGAGAAGGCCAATCCCAATATTCTCTCTACCCAGGAGTTGGTGGCCATCGATACCTCGGGCACGGATTTTTATCAAACCCAGTATCAGATTCTGGAATCCCGGTCTCTGGCCCGGGAGGTCATAAAACGTCTTAATTTATCCCAATACCATGAATTTAAAAGACCGGAAAAAAAAGAATCCAATCTTCCCGGTGGTATAGCCGTTCCGGTTATCGGGAATCCATCACCGGACAACGATTCACCCCTGGTAGGCGCCTTCCTTGGGAAGCTGAAGATTCAGCCGATCCGGAACAGCCGTCTGGTGAAAGTGAATTTTGAATCTCAGGACCCTCAATTGGCGGCCAAGGTCGTCAATACCCTGGCCCAGGCTTATATCGATTGGGGACTGGGTTTAAGGCTGAAAACCCAACAAAATGCTGCGGTCTTCCTGGATGAACAGGTAAAAGAGGTCAAAAGAAAGCTTGAGGCCTCGGAACAGGCCCTTCAGCAATACCGTGAAAAATTTGGGGTGGCGGCTTTAACCGGGGGCGGCGGCTCCAAGGAATCGCAAGGGTCAGGGTCACAGGATATCAGCCGTCAAAAAATGTCCCAGGTAAATGCCCAGTTGGTGGAAGCTACCAATAAACGGATTGAGGCAGAGATTTATTTCAAAAAGGCCCAGGAGTCCCTAAAGCACCCGGAACAGGCCGAATCGATTCCAGAAGCCATCAATAATCCGGTGATCGTTGACATAAAGAGTCAAGAAGTCAAGCTCCTTCGAGATAAGATGGAAAAAAGCGAAAAATTCGGGCCGAAGCATCCAACCATGGTAGCCTTGAATCAGGAGATCGAAAGTTTAAGGAAAAAAAAGTTTCAGGAAATTAAAAACCTGGTTGATGCCATGAAATCTAAATACGAGGCCACCCTGGCCCAGGAGCATTCACTTCAAGCCGCTCTGGGACGGAGCCAGGCTGAGACAATCAACCGGGATAAGATCGCCATCCAATACCAGGTCTTGCAGCAGGAAACGGAGTCCAACCGCGGTCTTTATGATATGCTCCTGAAACGACTTAAGGAGACCAATGTCAGCGAAGAAAACCGGACCGTCAACATCCATGTAGTCGATCCGGCCGAAATCCCTAAAAGGCCAGCCAAACCCCGTTTAAAGCTGAATCTCCTTCTGGCCTGTCTGGTGGGGCTGATGGGCGGGGTAGGGGTGGCCTTTTTCCTGGAATATTTGGATAATACGGTTAAAACCCCGGATGATCTTAAACAGTACTTTAACGTTCCTTATCTCGGACCGGTCCCGAGTTTTTCCATTGAATCGGAACATCCGGGGTCCGAATTGGTCTCTTTAACTGATCCGAAATCTTCAGCCAGTGAGGCTTATCGTGGCCTGCGAACCGGTATCCTGTTTTCAACACCGGGGCATTCACCCCGTTCCTTGTTGATTACCAGCTCCGGCCCGCAAGAAGGGAAGACCATAACTTCCTCCAATTTGGCTATAACCATGGCCCAGGCCGGGCAAAAAATCATAATGCTGGATTGCGATATGCGCAAACCCCGTCTGCACAAAGTATTTAACTGCGAAAAAGGACGGGGCATGTCCAATATTTTGGTCGGGGAAGGGGATTGGAAGAAACTGAAGGTCTCGACCCAAATTCCCAATCTGGAAATTATCCCCTCCGGACCGATCCCACCCAATCCGGCCGAACTGATCGGATCGGACCGCATGAAGACCCTGCTCGCTGAAATCTTGCAGGAATACGACCGGGTCCTGATCGATTCACCGCCTATCGTAGCCGTTACCGATTCGGTCCTTCTTTCACGGTTTGTAGAAGGGGTGGTCCTGGTTATTCAGGTCGGGGTAACGGCCCGGGATGTTATCGCCAATTCCATCCGCCAGCTCCAGGATGTGCAGGCCCACGTCCTTGGCGCAGTCTTGAATGCCGTCAATATCGGGAAAGACAGTTATTATTATTACCAGTATTACTACTATTATTACGGTGAGAGCGGAGACCGGAAGAAGAAGAAACATAGCCGTAGGAAGTCGAAG
>JACRBX010000204.1 GCA_016219225.1 Deltaproteobacteria bacterium | reverse complement strand
TGTTGGTTCAGTATGATCTTCAGTAAAACCAAGGTGTTGTAAGTTTTTTATTTTTTCCTTTAACCGCCATAAGAAGGGGGACATCAGAAGAAGCAACCCCCCCCCTTTTAAACTTACCTTAACCAGGTCGTTTCTCCAGTCCCCACCGAGGATCCAGAAATGATCCATCAGAATCAATAAAGGGACCACTAATAGAAAAGGGGAAAAAAGCCGTCTAGAATAAATCAACCATTCACCCGGTCGATTAAAAAGGACGGATAAGGTGAAAACCAGAAAGATCAATCCGCCTAATGCATTGGAGCCCATGGTGGCCAGGGCCACTCCCTCAATGCCCCATCCCTGTTTGATCAGGAGATAACCGCTCAAGTAGCTGATCCCAATTAAAATACCCTCTACCTTGACAATAAAGGCTTGTCGGTTGACGGCTATAATAAAATTATAGGTCCCTCTTTGAAAGATAAAAAAAAAGGACCCCAGGATCATGATACGAATACAGGTTAAAGAAGGAAGATACTTAGGGAGAAGGAAGGTGACTAATAGTGGGAAGACGATATAAATCAGGCCCAGGATCAAAGGAAAAATTAAAGTCATCCCGGAGAGGGCCTCCAGCATCAACGGTCGAATCGCTTCGATACTCCCTTTCTCTCCGTAAAGCCTATAAATCCTTGGCTCTAAAACACCGTAGGTCCCGGTCATGATGATCAAAAGAAAACTTAAAACCGTCAAGGCCAGGGCATAATAACCCAATTCCATACTTTCCAGGTAGACGATGATGATAAACCGGTCGACGCTATTTAAGACCGTAGCAAGGATTACCCCCGAAACCATGGGAAACCCAATCTTCAATAGGCGTTTTAGTTCTTGAAAATCCCATTGCCAGGCAATCCTATAGTGCCCTCCTCGAAAAATATAGCCTGCCTTAAGCATCGAGACCAATATCAAGGAGCCTAGTAGACCATATAAACCCCAGGTTAAAATCATAAGCAACATAAAGATAAACCCGGTCAGGGACGCAAAGATTTCCGTCCGGGTTAAAATATCAAACCGGTTATCGGTTCGGGCGACTTGATCGAAAAAGGTCTCAAAAGATAAAAAAAAGATCCAAACACAGATTAATCCCAGGGCGTAAAAAACCGAAGGCCCTAAACGATTTCGGAAGAAAAAAGTGATCAGCAAAATGATCACCACCGAGCAGGAGGTCGTGAAAACGTATTGGAAAAAAGCAGTATTTCGAATAAGACTGGCCCGGGCCAGATCCTTCCGCCCGTAGCAAAATGGGATCTCCCTCTTTAAGGCATCCAGGGTCCCGAAATGAACATGCAGTACATATTCGGGAATAAGTAATAAACTGTTATACAGGCCATATTCGGCGGGGCCGAGTAATTTCGGAATCAAAATACCGCGGATGGAAAGAAGAAATCGAGTAAAAAAGAGACTACTGGAATAAAGAGCGGCATCTCTGAGGAATTTCCTTTTTTTCAACGTATTACGGCTCCTTAAACACGAAAAGTCCTTTCCTTGATAAACAAGACAGGTAGTTCTATCATTCCTGAAAAGGCGCTGAGGAGAAATGATTTTCTCCTCAGCAAGAGGCTGGATCCGGCTATCGACGGGGGATAGATCCCAACACAGGTAATTTGAGATATTGTTCCACATCCTCTGCGGATTTCAAGGTATGGTCGAAACGGTCGTTTAAAAAGGCCAGGCCCAACCCCAGCAAAATCCCCAGAAGCGCCCCGATTAAGATATTGAGCGGAATATTGGGACTGACCGGACCCTTAGGGACCTTGGCCCGATCAATAATTTCAATATTGGCCAGTTTATAGGTATCCATTGCCGCGGCGGTCTTGGCCTTTTGAATGTCCCGCATGAGACTCTGATATTCTTCTTCAATGATTTCATAATTCCGATAGATCCTGGAATATTCGAGTTGTTTTTGTGCCAGCATCGTATAGTGATCCACTGTTTCCTTTAGGGATTTAATCCGGGCGTCAAGAGCCATAACATCCACGGAACGACCATCAAGGTCCGCATCCAGTTCCTGCTTTAATATTTTCTTATTGGACTCGATCTCTTTAATCAGCATCATGTTTCTCGGATACTGATCGGTATACTGGGACCTCAGGTTGGCCAATTGATTTTGTAATTTAGTGATATTATCCTTAATGGAACTCAAGACGGGATTTTCCCTGATCAATTTATTGGGAACGGTCCCCTTGCGCAATAAGGCCCTCAATTGATTTAAATAGCTTTCGGTTTCCTTTAAGGCGGCCTTGGCATTCACGTAATTGGTGTTATAGGTTATCAATTCGTTATTGGCACCCTTGGTTTTAACCGTAGCAATTAAAAAAGCCAGATCAGGGCCGGCTTTTCCTTCAAAATTTTTCACCTGTTCCTCGGCGGCCTTCATTTTGTCCAGGGTGGTCTTAGAATGGTTTTCCAGAAACTCAATGGTCTGCTTGGAGGATTTACCTTTTAGTTCGTAGGTATAATTAATATATTCATCGGTCAGGGCGTTGGCTGCGTCGGCTGCCCTGACCGGATTTTTATCCGTGTATTGGATGAATAAGATATCGGAACTGGTTATATCAAACCCTTTGGGAGACAACACCTTGATATTCGGTTGGATGGCCTTAATTTCCTTTATATTGGGTTCCTTCTGGGGGGAGGTCAGTTTCTTAATCACCCTCCTGGCCACTTCATCGCTTTGGATAATTTCCATCTGGGACTGAAGGAAAGCCACCCTTTCGGTCCGGACGTCAAAATAATTTTTAAGTTCCAGGGGATTTTCTACTTTACGTTCTTTGGCCAATATTTTAGTGGCTGTTTCATATTTCGGCGGTGTGAGCAGGCTGATAATCAATGCCAGCAAGGTTACGCCCAGAAAGGTAGCGATGATTACCGTTTTTTGGGCAAAAATAATCCGCAAAAAATCCCGAAAGGTTGGCCCTTTTGTCTGAGTTTTAACCAAGTGTTGTCACTCCTTTTTAAAAGCCATAGGTTCGTTTATTAAGATTCCTTACCGTATCCAGGTCGATGATAAAATCCAGAGTTGAACCGGCCGGGAACATGGAATAAATCCCACGGGTAAACCACTGTTCAATAAACTCATCCACTTTGGTAATAAAGGTTTTCGGTACAAAAATAACATCGTTTTTTTGAATGAGAATATCCTGACTCATATCCCCGTTCGCCAGTACTTCTTTGAAATTAACCCGGAAAGCCTGGGGGTTTTTGCCTTCAGGCCTTCTCAAAATCATCACACTGTCCAGGGCGGCCGTCATCCTGATCCCATTGGCCATGGAGATGGCCTGTGACAAAGTCAAGGGCTCTTCGGGGAAAATCGGATACACTCCCGAAACATTCACCTCCCCGCAAATAAAGAAGCGGTGCCGGGAAGCCCGGGGCACATAAACCATATCATCTTCGGTCAGTATAACATCCTTACTGATATCCCCCTTAATCAAGACGGCATCCAGGTCAGCATGAAATACCACGGGCTTACTGACTCCAAACCGCCTGATCACCATAACATGTTTCCCGTCTGCCGTGGGGGTCAAGCCTTTGGCCCGGCTGATGACCTGGGATAAATACAAAGGTCCGGTAATGGTTAGATCTCCGGGACCATTGACTTCGCCACTGACGAAAATGGTCGGATTCACCACCCGTTCGATCACCACCGTGACCTCCAGATTTCGGACATAAAGACGGTATTTTTCATTGATGATCTTGCGGACCTCTTCGACGGTCAGCCCGGCCACCTTGATGTCCCCGATAAAGGGAAAAGAAGTGCGCCCATCCGGCCGGACCGGGGAAATTTTACTTTGGCCTCTCGGAGCCGTGGTAATGGCTTTTTTAAGCTCGTCGATCTTCACATTAAATCGTTCCAGATAAATCGCGATATTGGGATCTATAAGATATTTTTTGTATCGTTTAATGATTTCCTGTTCAAGCTGTGAAGAAGATAAACCGGCTGCCGGAATATCCCCTATTAACGGCAGAGTAACCTTCCCATCCGATCTTATACTGACAGTTCGATTCATATCCGGCTGATTAAAAAATTCTATCTTAACGGAATCCTGGACCTCTAAGAGATACTCAGCCGGATTTTCTTCATACAACATATGATAAATAATCTCTATGACATCTCCCGATCTAATTTTATATTCCGGTGGATCTTTCTTAAACAAGGCGGCGTTTTGAGCCACATCTTCGTCCAATTTCCTCTTCAGTGTTAACACATTTGCTTTCAGCTCGGTTACGGCCCGTTCCAGTTCATTACCGAGCCGTTCTTTTTCATCGGGCACTTTCCGGTCTTCTCTGGGGGTCAGGCCGGGGTCCGGGGGCTTTACACTCCGGGAGACATTCCCTTTTTTAGGCAACTCTTCCTTGACTATCCCTTTAGTTTCCTTTTCCCCTTGAACGATCTGGTTTGCACAACCGGTCAAGGAAAAAAAACACCAGACCACCAGAAGTCCGAAAACAAACAGTGCTTTTGCACCATTTATTCCGAAATCCGAAATCCGAAATCCCAAATCGATTTGTTTATTCATGGTATTATTTTAGCCTCTTATACAAAAACTGGGGAATAATAAATTCCTGCTGGTTAAAGACGGCGCCGGTAAATTCTTTATATTGAATCAGACGTTCTACTGCCCGCATAACTACTTCTCTCCGGGTGGCCTGGGCTTTGATGACTAAAACCGAGGCCTCCACCCAGGGAACAATCATTTCTGCTTCGGCACTGGCTAAAATAGGCGGCATATCCAGGAATATAAAATCAAATTCCGACTTAAGAACATTCAATAATCCTTCCATCCCTTCCGAACCTAGCAGGGCGAGCGGATCCGGGAGGGACTGTCCGAAAGGAAGGATAAAAAAATTTCTGACACTGCTTTTTCGGATGGCCTCTTCCCAATTTACTTTCCCTAACAGGATATCGGTCAATCCCGGGCTGGCTTCCGTTCGAAATAGTTTATGGATTTCCGGAGACTGAACATTACAGTCCAACAACAGGACATTCCCGGAATGAATCTTGGCCAGGGCCCGGGCAACGTTAGAGCAAATGGTCGTCGTCCCCTCCCCGGCAACGGAAGAAGCGAACAGGACCGCCCCCTTTTTGCCCTCCCCGATCCTCATTTTGACATTGATGGCAATCGAATTGATCCCTTGATGCCACATGAGCGAATGGCCGCCTTCTTTAGGGTAAACCTCATCAACCGAGATCTTTCGATCGGCATAGGATTCCGTCCGGTTCGAAAAAGGTCGGGGAGACGATTCCGTTTCCTCGGTTTTTGGGTTCCCGCCCAAGGCCTTTCTGACTGCCTCTTCAACGATTTGCTGGAGGGCATCGCCACGCACTCGGACCTCTTCCTTTTGTTCCATGGCCTTTTTTAAGGCTTCTTCCATTGTACTCAATGAGGTGCTCCTCAAGACAAATTTTTAATCGCTTAATTCTGGGCTTATTTTACTCAGCTTTTTTTCAGCCATAGACAATCTAGACTGAATATCCCCCCCCTGTTCAGACACCGGCATTTTTATTTGATAGGCAGGGGAAATGGCATTAGGTTTCCACTTCTCCATGTCCATTTCCCAGAGAAGAAAAGACCCCAGTCCTCCCAAAGTTAAAACCAAGCCGAAGGCCAAGGCTATTTTTTTACCTATTGATTTTTTCTCCGGAAAAAAGAATTTTTCTTCCTCTTCGGGGAAAATCCCTTCCACATCAACTTCAGAGAGTTGCATCTTAGGGTTCGAAAAAGGCTTAAGGGAAACCAAACCGGTTTCATCCTTCCTCGGAATTCCTTGAAACTTGCCTTCAAGGCGTTTTTCTTTAGACTCCTTTTGTTCAATAGGACAGGAGGTTCCCTTTATTTCCGTATAGGCCTTTTGGACCAGAGAAGCATCAATCGTCCAACTCCCAGCCACATAAGCTTGCATGATGCTAAAATCACACAAAAAATTTATCAGCCGGGGGACCCCGCCAGTTATTCTATAAATTAAATCCAGGGCCTCAGGAGCAAATCGCAAGGAAGGTTTCGGTTGGGCACATCCCATTCGAAAGAGAATATATTCTTTGGTCTCTTTTTCGGTCAAAGGGCCTAAAAAGAAAAAACCGGCTATCCTTTGTTTTAATTGAAGCAGCTCCGGCTGTTGAATACGATCCATGAGCCCTGGCTGCCCTACAAAAACGATCTGAATCAATTTTTCCTGGGGAGTCTCCAAATTTGAAAGCATCCGCACCCCTTCCAGGACCGAAGGAGCCAAATTTTGGGCCTCATCGACAATCAAAACCACTTTACGATTCTGAGCGTAGGCCTCGATCAAATATTGATTTAAGGCCTTTAAAAGATCCCACCTTTGCAGACCCTGTGAAGGCATCCCCAATTCTTCAACCACTTCCCGCAAAAACTCGTGAAAATCCAGGTTGGTGTGGATAACATGGGCGACGGTTATTTTATCTTTATCCAGACGTTCAATCAAGGCCCGGCAAAGCGTGGTTTTCCCGGTACCCACCTCCCCGATCAACAAGGTAAACCCTTTTCCATCCAGAATATTGTACTCTAAATGAGCCAACCCCTCCTGGTGCTTGGAAGAGAGATAAAAAAATTCCGTATTCGGTGTTTCCGAAAAGGGCTTTGCCGTTAATCCGAAATATTCCTGGTACACCTTATTTCTCCTTTTTTTCGGGGGATCCCTTAATTGAAAGGATGATTTCCGTCCGGCGATTCATCTGCCTGCCTTCCGGGGTTTTGTTACTTCCTACAGACCTTGTATCGGCAAAACCGGCCGTAGCCATCCTGTCTTTCAGGATAGCTCCGCTATCAAGAAAATACCGATAAACCGCCTGCGCCCGGGCCTGCGACAATTCCCAATTGGAAGGGAATTGTTTTTTCAATCTACCCCGAATCGGTCTGGAGTCGGTATGTCCTTCAATACGGACCAGATAGTTTGGATTTTCCTTTAAAATGGTCGCAATTTCATTCAGAACCTGGCGCCCCTCTTCCCTTAAATCGGCCTTCCCGGTATCAAAAAGGACCCGGTCCAAAGCAAAAACACAATCCCCATTAGGTCGCTCCAGAACCTTGATCTCCAATTGGGGGAATTTTTCTTTCAAGGAGACGGACATTCCGGAACAATCTATTCTTTCCCTGACCACAGGCGCCGGAGGCGCTGGCGCCGGGGCCACAAACATTTCCACCTTCTCATCTTTTAAAGCCGTCGGTTTTTCGCAAGTCCGGGCCCATTTGAAAAAATTCATCCAAAAAACTTCACTGTCATAAACGATCGGATCCAGCCAATCTTTTTCAGTTTCAAATGGCAGCCATCCGAAACCGTCGAAAATAATTCGACCGGCCCCAAAATTTAGCCCGCCAAAGACCACCCGCCCATCATTGGCTTTTAATACCGGAATAATATTGCCCTCAAAGGAATAATAGGCCGGCCGGACATTCGGGGTACCGAGCTGTAACACTTCGACCCCTTCGGTCAACCCCCGGACCGGCAAGATCGAGCCATCCTTTTTGGTAATAAGGTCCGCCTCCGAAGAAACGGCGGCAGATAAACCGAAATAGGCCGCCCAGTCCTGATTTCCAGGAATAGGGGCACGAAGAGGATTAAAAATAATCCAAAGAATATTCCCCCGGGCCACCCATTCTTTCAAGATTTCAAGCTGACGGGTTTCTAAAAAACCGGGATAACAGGCACTCTCCAATTGAAGCAGGAAAGGCTTTTTCTGGTTGGGCAGATCCCAGATAAAATGGGTGTTTTCAACAGAAAGCTTTACCCATTTCGGGCAATGGGATAAGGCAACTTTCAATCTATCGGGCATGGCCGAAAAAGAATCGGCGGTAAAAATCAACCCAAAGAAGATGAACAACCAAATAAACCCCGCAGTTCTTTTTCTTTTTAAAGTCATCGCTTCACCGGGACAATGATTTTTTGATCTCTTTTTCCTGCTCTACGGCGGTTTTGGCCAAAAATACAAAAATAGCTGTTCGCACAATTTCCGCCTTAGAACGTTTGAACGATTTCGAAAGATTACTCAAGTTGACCAACTGGCTTTCCAATAAGGTAGTGGTAAAGGGCCGCAAATGAGACAAATCCATTTTAGGGTAGTTATTCAGTATCAACTGCTCCTGTTCTTTTTCCCTGAGACCCAAAAAAAGATTCAAAGAAGCCCGAACCCAATCCGCCTTTTTTCGCTGAAGAAGAACGGCCGCCTCCTGCAATGAATCCCGGATTCCTTTTGGTAAGGAAGTCGAATACATCACTTTTTTTTCTTTACTCCTGGATCCTTCAGGTTCCATAAATATTTTCATGTGCATTAAACTCGGCGCCTTAAAAATCAAACAACTATTTGATTTATCATAACTTTATTATTTTTGATCACCAATATACCAAACAAAAAGTGGGATGTCAAGAAAAAAATTAATGTCATTTATTTTTTTTTATTGATATTTAATTATAATTTGTTATATTTAATAAAAAGAAATGATTGACAAGGCTTTTTTTTTCGTGTAACTCAATAAGGAAGGACTCGTAAAAAATCGTCATTCCCGCGCAGGCGGGAATCCAGACCATGCGAAACACCTTATTTTTTCCGACTCGTTCGGGTTAGGAGGGAAAAATGATAAAAAATAAATTAGAAGAATATTTTTTTATTATTTTAACAGGGGCTGGAATTTTATTGTTATTGATGATTCCGGTTTTGGCCCAGGAGATCAAAAATAACAAACCTGGTTTAGGGAACGGGGTTCCTGCCACGACTTCCAGGGATTGGAATCCTAAAAATAAAAAGCAGCCCGTCGTCGCCGGAGTCCCCCTGGGGGTGACTCGATCGGAAATTATGAGAATTTTTTCCGCAAAAAACATCTCCCCGCAACAACGAACGGGTCCGGCGGATATCTTCCCGCGCCTTATCGGGGAAATCTCCTATATCAAAAAAGCCTACTTATTTTATACCGATGACCAGGCCAGTAAGCTCCAGATCCTCTTTAATGTCCCCCCGGACCCCAAAAAAAATACCGGGGAATCTCTCTTCGGGTTTTATCGTGAGTTGCGCAAGTCTCTGGTCCAGCTTTATGGTCAGCCGACCAATACCACGGCCTATGTACACCCTAATTTCCCCTATGAGTTAGTCGCCTTGGAGACGGGCAACGCCTATTTTTTTGATTATTGGGAGAATGTGGATGATCTCAAGATCCTCCTGTCCCTAAAAGGGCAAAAGGAGGAAATCGATTTTTCCCTTACCTATCAATATCTGCCTCTATTTGTCGAAAAATGAAACGGGAGGTTGCGGGCAGGAGGATCTCCTCTGTGGGAGCAGGTTTGAAACCTGCTCCCACCAATCCTGTGCTCCCACTGATTTCGGGTTCAATTTGCAAAATTGAACCGCCTGATAAAAGCCCAAAAGAGCCGATTTACATCATTCCGTGAAAGCTTGTCCTCGAATGTTTTAATCGGGGACGGGAATCCAGTGTTTTTAATTAGCCTGGATTCCCGCCTACGCGGGAATGAAGAGTTTTTACGAGACCCTCAAGTATCGGTTGTTTGTTTTTTTCCAGATCCAGGATCGTCCGGCAGGAGTAAGCTTTCCCCTGATAATCCGTAACCCGCAACAGTGAATAGGTATTCAGGAAAGCTCGGAGATAGTCAATTCCAAAAGGGAATGGATGATTCGGGGGTTGAAGTGTTCGTCCAGATTGGGGATGATCTTCTGGTCATGCAACTTTCCTTCAATCTCTTTCATTAAAACCTTAAAAAAAGCCGAGACAATCTTTTTCTCGAATTGAATATCGATATTTTTTGTTATTTCTCTCAATGTTTTTTCAAAACTGAGACGATTACGATAAGGGCGGTTGCTGGTCATGGCATCAAAGGCATCAGCCAGACCGATAATCTTGGCCCCCACGGAAATTTGATCCCCTTTTAACCCTTCCGGATAACCGTGACCATCTAATTTTTCATGGTGGGACTTGGCCATGAGCGGCACGTCGGTCCAGGGAAAACGAATGGTGGACAAGATCTGATACCCGGCCTTGGTATGTTCCACGATCTTCAGAAATTCCTTGGAAGAAAGATGTTTCTTCTTATTTATAATGCCCTGGTCGACAATAATTTTTCCCACATCATGCAACAGACCGGCCACATAAAATCCCTCCAGGACTTCATCGGCATAGCCTAATTCTTTCCCGATGGCGACGGCGTATAACGCCACCCGGTTGGAATGGCCCCGGGTATAGGAATCCTTGGCATCGATCGCTGCCGCAAAGGCCCTGATGGTATCATCGTAAATATACCGCAGGTTTTCAACCATCCCCTGGTTTTCTTTCACTTGCAGGTTCAAGGCCTCGATCAGACGTTGACTGTAAAGGGCATTGGCGATGTGGTGTCCCAATAGGGTCAGAACATTTTTGTCCATCTGGGTAAAGGGGGTTTCATCCAATTTAGGTCCCAGGCAGATCAGGCCTATCCATTCGCCTTTGACCTGTAACGGTATACCCAGTTCGGCCCGCAACCGGGAAAAAATCTCCCCGTTGGCTGCAAAAAAATTCTGGATCTCTTTTTTGCGACCCCGGATGGAAAAAATCCCAAGATTATTTTTCAGAAACTCCTCGGTTTCGGCCGGGAGGGTTAAATAAGGGGGATCCTCTTTTTTGAGTCCCTTATGGGCCAAAAGCCCCAGCCTTTTGGGGGTTTCTTGCCGGGCAAAAATGGCGCCCCGGGCTATGGAAAGGGTCCCTAAAATCATATGCAGGGAAGTCCGGATCGTCAGTTGAAAATTCCGGGCCGAATTAACTTCCTCTCCTAATTCGGAAAGGGTCGAAAAAATATAAAAAAGGTTTTTATAGTCCATTTAAGCGCTTTTTAAAAACTCCAGGGCCTCCGAATTAGAGACAAAAGTGGCGGCATATTTTTTTAATCCAACCATCTCGAAAAGTTCCCCATTGATCTGGGATAAAGCAGTAAAACACACTTTAAGGGTCTTTTCCCGGGTAGCCTCCATGATACCCACCAAAAAAGAAACGCCGATACTGTTAATATAAGCGATCTTCCCAAAATCGATAACAAACTTTCGATGGCCTTCTTTGACCGCCTTTTTAAACAATTTCTCAATTTCCTCGCCGCCCAGATCGTTCAGATATCCCTGAACCTTAAAAAGGACCACATCCCCCCGCTCTTCCTGCTTTACCTTGAAATTTCTCATCTCTTCTTACACTCTCTTATTGGATGGTTTTTGGTAATAGTTCAGCCACCAAGTCACTAAGCCACAAAGGTTAAATAATAATTCGCTCTTTCTGATAAGGGTTCAAACATCATATCCCTTCTTTGCGACTTCGTGTCTTAGTGGCTGAACGGGTACTGTTTTTTTCTTCATAAAAAGTCTGGTCCCGATATCGGTTTTTTCGAAACGCACTTCATCCATCATCTCCTTGATCAACGACAACCCCCGGCCCCTTTTTTGGGAAAGGGGATCGGCCTCTCGAACCATCCTGGCCTGAACCTCTACCGGGTTGAAGGATTGTCCCCGGTCTTCCACCAGAATCTCAATGGATTCCGGTTGGGCGGAAAAATAGATCCGGATTTTTTTTTCAAAGCTCCGGCTGTGTTCCCCGGCGTTGATGCAGGCTTCGATAAGGGCCACCTTAACCTTTTCGACACTTCCGGCATCCAGATCGGTATAGGTGGCTATCTGCTCCAGGGCCCTGACGGCCACCAACTCGGATTCTGAATTTATAGGCAACACCAAACTAAAATGCAAGGCCTTTTCCCCGGTCGGGGAGGGCTCCGGCTTTTCTTCTTTTAAATCGGAAAGCCGCTTTTCTATCTTTTCCCCCAGGTGATCGACAATCCGGACCAGGTCCTCCTGATAGAGGTATTTCCGTACCAGGACCTCCAACCAATCCCCAAGGACCCTGTTGTTCTCTAATCCTATATTCCCGAAACGCTCCCAAATAATTCCGGATCGTTCCAATATTCGAATTAAAGATTGAATCGCTCCGGCGGGCAGTTCCAGGGTCTCCTGTAAATCGGAGATCAAGAGCATAGGGCTCTCTGATTTCAACAGCTTATTTAAAATGCGGAGAACCCCGGGACCGTCAAGGGGGTTCATATCCTTGAAATAATAAAGACGGTTTTCAAATAACCGGCCCAATTCCCCCTGCCAATGGGATCTCAGGTAGATTTCTACAAATCTCCGATGGCTTTCCACCCTGGAAGTATCCAGACGGGCATCTTTTATGAAAGAAGTTATAAAGCCGGGGTTGCCCTCCAAATAGAGAAACCAGGTCTTACTTAAGTCTCCGGCCAGGCTGACTTTAAAATATTTTTCCAAAACCAGGGCCAGTTCTTCTCCCTCTTCATCCGGCAGAGGCGACAATTCCATGACCGGGAGTTCAGGCGGTCCGAAAGAAGGCAGGATATGCTTAAGCAAAAAGCCGGGAGGCTCACCGGAAAAAAGATGGGGGGCCCAGGGGGAAGAAAGAGTTTCACGCCATAATCCGGCCACCTCCTCCCCTTTAATCGAAAAGGCTTCAAGGCCTTGTATATGATCCACCATCATCCAGACGGGTTTATGGATGGCCTGGGCGATACGCTTTGGGGCGGCCAGGGCATTTATCAGCCCTTTTCGATCATCCTTGTCCCTGCCAAACCTTTGGTGGGTTGAAATAACTTCTTCAATGATTTCTTTCCCCTGCCTCTCCGCTTCCCTTTGGAGGCCGACGAAAGAAGACGGGACCTGGCGGCCGGTTCCGATGCGCTCTTTTTGGTCGGATAACAGGATTTGGGTCAGCAGAGCCACCAGATATTCTTCTGAAAAATCGAATAGGTCCTTATAATCCCGGGAAAAGGAGAAATAAACCGGGATCACCCCCTCCTGGCCCCAAAACAGGGTATGCTTCAAGGTCTTTAACAGGGCCGTTTTACCCCTTCCCGGAGGAGAAGTCAAAAATAAATCCTCCCCCCGGCCCTGAGCGATTTCCTCGGCCTTTTTCTTGAAATGGGTCAGTTCGGATTTGCGATTGATAAAAGGGGGGGCTTCTATTTTCAATCTTTATCTCCCATCCGGTTCTTTTTCAATTCTGAGATTCTCAGCGCCACTTCGCTGGAAATTTTACCACTTTTTTCAGTAAAATCCTTTAATATTCTTAAGGCCTGGTCAATAGCACCCTTTTTTTCATAAACGCCGGCGGCCAGGAGTACGGCCGTTTCAAACCCCGGATTTTTATCCATAGCAGAATGAAGAGTGTTCAAAGCCAAATCCAATTGGCCTTCACTGAGATAAATCCTGGCCAGATCGACCAGTAGATCCGGGAATTGGATGCCCTGGGTCATTAAGATTTCTAATTCATTTTTGGCCTTCTCCTGCATTTCAACCTTTAAATAAATCTGATACAGATGGGTCCGGGCCTTCACAAAACGGGGATTGATTTCCAGGGCCTTAGAAAAGGCCATGATCGCCTTATCAAAAGCATCTATCTGTTCATAAACCTTCCCCAATTGAAAATAGAGATCGGCATAACGAGGTGTTTTGCCGATCTCCGCTTCATAGAGTTGAGTCAGGGTATTCAATAAAGGACGATCCCATTTGGGCCCGAACTTCTCCAGTATTTCAAGATAATCCGGTACGATCGATAGATGTTGGGGAAAAACATGTAACATGGCCTCCAGATATTCTTCCTGAAGAGGATCGACTTGGGAAAAGAGGGCTCCATTTTCCTCCGAAGGTTTTATTTTCTTTCTTCTTTCCACGTACTCCAATAAATTCTTAGCCAACAATCGCTTCGTTTCTTCCAGATTGAAATCCAGGGCCTTTTGAATGGCCTGTTCCGCCGCCTCATATTCATTGTTTCTTAAGGATAAAATCCCTGATATAAAAAGGGCATTACCATAATTCGGGTTTAGTTCCAGGGCCTTCCGAATACTGTCCCAGGCCCCTTTCCAATCTTTTTTGGCCGCTCGGATTACGCCGAGGTTATAATACAGGTCAGGATAATTGGGTTTTTGCTCAATAATCGTATTTAATCTTTGAACCGCTGAGTCGAAACGGCCCTGGGTCGCGAGGGTCAGGGCCAACTGGATATTGGCTTGGATATACTGGGGATTCAGATCAAGGGCGACTGAAAACTCTCTTTGGGCCTCTTCAAATTGTCTCCGGTGGGCGTAAAGGACTCCCAGATGATAATGAAGATCGGCAAATTTCGGATTCAAGGTAACCAGTTGCTCTATCGCTTCCAGGGCCTCATCATATTTCTTTAAATTATACAGAACGATGGCCACCTTGAAACGCAAAGAAAGGAGGTCTGGGGCCATTTCCAGGACTCTGGTAAAGGCGGTCATGGCCTTTTGATATTTTTTCCAATTATTGTAAGCAATTCCCAGATAATTATAAATCTCGTAATGGGTCGGATTAAATTCCAGGGCCATATTATAATGGGCAACGGCTTCCGGATAATCCCCTTTATGCAAAGACAACAAGCCGAGATTCCGGTGAATCAATCCGCTGTAAAAGGAGGCCAGATTATAGTGCAAGCTGGTCTCCTCGTTACCGGAGGCGGTAATTTTCCTGAATTTTTCCAGGGCCTCGGGGAACAGTCCCTGGTTGTAGAGTTGAATCCCTTCTTCGTAAAAGGTATGCTTCCCCAACGTTATTATTTTCTTAAGGGTTTTCTTAAGTTCCATAACTCACCGCCGTCTTTCACCTTGCACCGCGGCCGGAAAGCACTGCCGGGATGGTTCGGATTAGAATCTTCAGGTCCAGGGATAAAGACCAATGGTCGATATAGTGTAAATCCAATTTCATCCACTCGTCAAAATTGATATTGTTTCGGCCGCTGATCTGCCAAATACAGGTAATCCCCGGCTTGATGCTCAAGCGCCGCCGTTGCCACCGTTTATAAAGGGCCACCTCACTGGGCAGGGGCGGTCGCGGCCCTACCAGACTGAGGTCTCCTTTCAGGACATTGATCAATTGGGGCAACTCATCCAGACTGGTTTTCCGAAGCCAGGAGCCGATCCGGGTTACCCGGGGGTCCTGGGTTATTTTAAAAACCGGCCCGGCCATTTCATTCAAATCCCTCAACTGGTCCTGCATTTTTTCAGCCTCCGGGACCATGGAACGAAATTTGATAAGGGAAAACACCCGGCCGTTGAGGCCGCACCTTTTTTGGATAAAAAAGACCGGGCCTTTGGAATCCCGTTTGATTAAAACAGCCAGGATAATAAAAAGTGGGGAAAAAAGGATCAGAGTCAGGAAGGCCAGACAGAAATCCATGACCCGCTTAATAAAGACATTCCAGTTATCGGTGGGGGTGGAGACAAAGCTGAGCAGGGGAATGCCCCCCAGTTTCATAAAAGAAATCTGAGAGACCCTCAGGTTCGACCATTGGGGCACGATGGTCAGCCGAATCCCCATATCTTCACAGACGGCCGTTACCAAATCCATCGTTTCCCAGAATTTCCGGACGGAAAAAACAATGACTTCGTCAACCGGATGATCCCTGACTATTTTTTCAATCTCATGGACGTCTCCCATTATTTTGGGGAGTTCGTTTGATCCGTTCGATCCTTCCGGCTCATCACCTAAAAAACCAACAATTTTATAGCCCAATTCAGGAAAGTTTCTGATGTGCCTGGCAAATCTTCTCGATTCCGGGTCCATTCCCACCAGGAGGATTCGATGAAAAGCAGGACTCTGTTTTTTAACCTCCCAGATATAAACCGTCGCCCTTTTCCAGATATAAAGAAACAGGATATTAATCCCCAAAAAAAAGAACATCTGG
>JACRBX010000203.1 GCA_016219225.1 Deltaproteobacteria bacterium | reverse complement strand
GGAATGACGGTCAAATCAAGGTTTGGTCTTCAAATGGAAAACATTAATTACTCGTTGTCGATACTGAAAACCCCCACTCCCGGAATTGTCGAACTCTGGGAGTCCCCCGGCAGAGCCGGGGGTTTACCTAAAAGCAATTATAAGGAGAAAAAATGATCGATGACCATCCTGTCAATTTGGTTAACGGCGCCAGGGCTGCCGGTTGAGCCTCCAAGCTGGGTCCGGGAGACCTGCAGGAAATTCTGGCCGACTTGCCTTTGGAAACCGATCCCAATCTATTGGTAGGCCGGGAGACCTCCGACGATGCCGGGGTCTATAAAATACGGGACGACCTGGCCCTGATCCAGACCCTCGATTTTTTTACCCCCATTGTCAACGACCCTTACCGGTTCGGGCAGATCGCTGCCGTCAATGCCTTGAGCGACATCTATGCCATGGGAGGCCGGCCTTTAACGGCCATGAATATTGTTTGTTTTCCCAAGAAGACCCTGGATAAATCGGTTTTAAAAGAGATTCTAAAAGGGGGGCTGGAAAAAATCCATGAAGCCGGGGCCCTGCTGGTGGGCGGCCACAGTGTGGACGATGTGGAATTAAAATACGGCCTTTCGGTAACCGGAATCGTTCATCCCGACAAAGTAATGGCCAATGCCGGGGCCCGGCCCGGGGATCGACTGATCCTGACCAAACCCATCGGAACCGGTATCATCGCCACGGCCTTGAAAGGAAAATTTGCCTCCCGGGAAGCGGAAGAGGCTATGATAGCCGTCATGATCGAACTCAACAGGAAGGGGGCCGAGGCCCTGCAGGAAGTAGGGGCCCATGGCTGCACCGACATCACCGGTTTCGGACTTCTCGGCCATGCCCTGGAGATGGCCCAGGCCAGCAAGTGCGCCATGACTGTTTATGCCTCTAAAGTTCCGATCATTCCCTATGCCCTGGAATATGCCCAAATGGGCATGGTGCCGGCCGGGACCCACGCCAATAGAAATTTTTGTCACCATTCCCTGAAGACGGACCCTGCTATTCCCGATTATCTGCTGGATATCCTCTCCGATGCCCAGACCTCCGGAGGGCTGCTGATCGCCGTGGCCTCCGATCGCGCTTCTTCCCTCCTGGAGAAACTGAAGGAAAGGGGGGTGGCCGAATCTGCTCTGATCGGAGAAATAACCGAACAGGACCCGGGAACCATATCTGTTTTGCCGTAGACGAAGTAATGATCAACAATGGACAGTAAACAAAAAGCTTCCTTATTTGCCATTATCTCCGCCCTTATTCTGGCCGGTAGCAAGTTTTCCACCGGTCTCATCTCGGGTTCCATGGCCGTGGTTTCATCCGGTCTGGACAGCCTGTTGGATGTGTTTATGTCGGCCATGAATTTCCTGGCTATCAGAAAAGCCATTCAACCTCCCGACAGCAACCATCCCTATGGACACGGTAAGGCGGAGAATCTGGCAGCCATATTGCAAACAATAGTCATCGTTTTCTCCGGCAGCTATATTATGGTAACCTCGGCTCAGAAATGGATTGGATATCAGAAAATACACTATTCCCCCCTGGATTTAGGTGTGATGCTTCTCTCCCTGGTTTTTAGTTTTTTTATTTCCAGACGTCTCAAAAAAACCGGAGAAATCACCGGTTCCCAGGCCTTGAAGGCCGATGCCCTTCACTATTCCAGCGATCTCTACTCCAATTCGGCTGCTTTGTTGGCCATTGTATTAACCTATGTTACAGGGCAGATCCTTTTTGATTTACTTTTTGCTGTCATCGTCGGCGGTATTATTATTTACTCGGCGGGGATGATCGCCAAAAAGGCCCTCTTCGGTTTAATGGATTCGTGCATTCCAAAGGAAACGGAAGAGCAACTGATCGACCTCCTGGAAGGAATGCCTTACCCCTTTGCCGGGTTTCATAAACTTCGAACCCGGATATCCGGCAGCAAAATCTATGGGGATTTGCATGTCTTGTTCTGCCGGATGCTAAAGGTAGATGAAGCCCATGACCGGACCCGTGAATTGGAATCCGAAATAACCCGAAAGATCCCTTCCATGGACATCATCATCCATATCGAGCCCTGCGAAGAACCTTGTGAGAACACCAGGGAAAGCTGTAAAATTCGCACCCCTCAAAAAAACCGGGGCTAAGAGGATTAGTCCGTCGCTTTCAAATAGTTTTACTCAAACCGGAATTTGTCCTCCCTAAAAAGTCGTAAGCAAACCTCCACCACCTCAGGGTCAAAGAGTATCCCCTTTTGTTTGGCGATCTCCTCCAGGGCCGTTTCAATTCCATGGGCCGGGCGGTAGGGGCGATGGGAAGCGATGGCCTCCACTACATCGGCTACAGCCAGGATTTTGGCCTCCGGGAGTATTTCCTCTCCTTTGAGCCCCTGGGGATAGCCCGATCCATTGATCCGCTCATGATGCTGCCAGACCATCTCGGCAATAGGCCAGGGGAATTCGATCTCTTTTAAAATCTCATAACCGGTCTGAGGATGAACTTTAATCAGACTGAATTCAATCTCGGTTAATTGAGTCGGTTTACTGAGGATCTCCGCCGGAACGGAGATCTTCCCCAAATCATGAATCACCCCGGCCATACGGACGCCGTTTATCTGGTCTTCCGAAAGCCCCATTTCGTCGGTTATGGCCTGGGCCAGATCGGCCACCCGGCGTTGATGACCAGCGGTATAAGGGTCTTTGGCTTCAACCGTTGCAGCCATGGCCTGAATGATCCCGGCCAAGGCCTTTTGTAATTTTTCCGCCTCTTCTATAATTTTCCCCTCGGCCTGTTTACGGTCGGTAATATCCCTAAAAATATGGATCACCCCTGCCTGATTGCTCCCGATTCCCCGAAGAGGAGAAGCGGTCAAAGAAAAATGCCCCCCCAATCTCGTTTCATAAAACTCGGTATAACGTTGTCGGCCATCTTCCAGAACCTGACGATGCGGACAGGGAGATATAGGCGACTGAAGCCCATGGATCAGATCATAACAACAGGCCCCGATCATCTCTTTGGGCGTCAGGTCCAGGCGATCGGCCAGGGCCCGGTTCACTCTGGATATACGGAATTGATGATCAATAATGGCGATCAAATCCGGTACGGAATCAAAGGTCCGCTCCCATTCCTCTTTGGCCTGAAGAATTTTTTCTTCCGCTTGCTTGCGTTTCCGGCGTCCCTCGGCCTCCTGCAATTCGCGACCCACAACCGGCACCAGTCGTTTCAGGTTCCCTTTCATGAC
Source organism: Deltaproteobacteria bacterium (assembly GCA_016219225.1). NCBI lineage: Bacteria > Pseudomonadati > Myxococcota > Myxococcia > Deltaproteobacteria bacterium. Next base: position 9,272 of record JACRBX010000203.1, on the reverse strand, counting down.
ATAATCATGGGCCCCGGCCTTCATGGCTTCCACGGCGGCCTCTTCGCCGATGGTCCCGGAAACGATAATAAACGGCAGGTCGAGTCCTTGTTCCCTTATCAGCTTCAAGGCCTCGATGTCGCTGAATCGGGGAAGCCGATGATCGGCCAGAATGATATCCCAGGACTGCTTTTCAAGGGCCGCCTTCAGGCCTTCGGCGGTTTCAACCCGTTCACAGACCGGATCATATCCGCCTCGTCGTAATTCCCGAAGGATGATCAGCATATCATTTTCTGAATCTTCAACCATCAATAGCCGGAGAACGGTGGCCATTTAAATCTTCCCTCCTTTCGGCGGCAACACATTAACGAGTAACCAGTATATCCCGAGTTGTTTGATGGCCTCAGAGAAATTTTCAAAGTCCACCGGTTTCTGCACATAGCTGTTGGCCCCGAGTTCATAACTCATCATCACATCTTGCTCTTCAATGGAGGAAGTAAGGACAATAACCGGCAATAGTCTGGTTCGCGTATCAGCCCGCAGTCGTCTGAGCACTTCCAGGCCGTTTACCTTCGGGAGCTTCAAATCCAATAAAACAATCGCCGGTAAAGCCTTTACATCCCTCCCGGCGTACCTGCCGGTCCCGAAAAGATAATCCAAAGCCTCCGCCCCATCCCGGGCCACCACTACTTCGTTGGCAATATTGTTTTTCTTAAAGGCCCGCAGGGTCAACAGCTCATCGTTGGGATTGTCTTCTACCAAAAGAATGGGTCCTTGTGACATAATTCCTCCGATATTTAAATGATTACGGCGATGAAAAACACGATTACTACGATTAATCATTGACGGCGATGAAAAACACGATTACTACGATTAATTATTTTTCATATCATTAGCCGCCTCACCTCACAACTTCTATTACCAAAATTAATAAGTAACCCCACTCTTAGGGCAGATGCCTTCAAATAAGAAATTACCTGGCTTTCAAATATTTTTGGCATCTTCCCCTCTATCGCTTTCAATTCAATGATCACCTTATTTTCAACCAAAAGATCGGCCCTGAATTTACCTACTGTCTTTCCTTCATATTTGACAACAAACTCTTTCTCAGTAAAAAATCCCAACTTCGATTTTTCCAATGCAATTATCAATGCATTCTTATAAATACGCTCAATAAACCCAGGACCTATTTGATTATGAACATGATAACAAGCCTCAATAATCTTGGCGGTTAGCGGATCCCTATCACGGTTATTATCTCTGTAATCATCCTCGATCAACGCCATCATCATATTTTCCCATCACTGTCATCATTTTTAATCGTTGTAATCGTGTTTTTTATCACTGTAATCGTTACACTGAAAGCGTAAAATAAAACGTCGCCCCCTTCTCCACTACCCCTTCACCCCAAACCCGGCCGCCGTGGCGGTGAATGATGCGTTTGACCGTGGCGAGCCCGATCCCCGTGCCTTCAAACTCGTTGGCCGAGTGAAGACGTTGAAAGGCCCCGAAAAGATGGTCGGCATAGGTCATGTCAAAACCGGCCCCGTCGTCGCGGACAAAAAAGGCCGTCTCCCCTTCAATTTGGATCGCTCCCACCTCGATCCTGGCCTGAAAATGCTTCCCGGTAAACTTCCAGGCATTTCGCAGGAGTTGTTCTATGACAATCTTTAACAGATTGACATCCCCCCGGGCAATCATCCCCGGCTGTATGACAAACTCAACCCGGCGCTCCGGATGGCCCCTTTTCAGCTCTTCGGAAATCGCTTGCGACAGGGCACTCAAATCCACATTGGATCGACGCAGTTCACTTCTGGTGACCCGTGACAATTTCAGCAAATCATCGATCAGTTCGGCCATATGCTGGCTCGCCGCCCGTATGCGTTTCAGAAAGTCCTGGCCCTGGTGGTCCAATTGATCAAAATTGTCTTCCAGCAAGGCCAGGCTCAGGCCATCGATCCCCCGTAAAGGGGCCCGCAGGTCGTGAGAAACAGAATAGGAAAAGGCCTCCAGTTCCTTATTGGCCGCCTCAAGCTGAGCGGTGCGTTCGATGATCCTCTGTTCCAGCGATTCATTCAACCGCTGAATTTCTTCCTCGGCCCGCTTGGATTCTGTGACGTCACGGGCGGTTGAAAGCGCCCCGATCACATTCCCCTGCTGATCCTTGAGCACACGGCACCACCAGGCCAGCAGCCGTTTTTCTCCGTCCTGACGCCTCTGCCAGCTTTCCACGTAAATCACATCCTCAACGCCGAAAAAAAGAGGTTGTACCATTTGGTAAGTTGTTTGTTCCCCTTCGAAATAAAAAGCAGCTTCCTTACCGATCACATCCTCTCCAAAAAACGCATAACCCGGCTGGTTGGCCCAGGTGTAAATTTTATTTTGATCCACTTCCATAATGATGTCGGGAATAGCCGACAAAAGGGCCTCCTGACGGGAGGTCAAGGTCTGCATGGTCTCCTCGGCCCGCTTGCGCTCGGTGATGTCCCGTCCGACGCCCAAAAAGCCCGTGGGCCGGCCCTCTTTATCCCGGAGCAGGGTAACGACCGCATCGGCCCAGAAGGTGCTTCCATCCTTACGAATAAGCTCGAATTCTCCGTTCACCGTGATCTCGGCTTTTGGATCGGCAAGCTTGTCCGCTGTCAGGTTGGCTGCCGCCAGGTTGGACATGACCACCAGAGATTCCGGAGTCAGGTGCCTTTCCAGGGGCATCCCGGCCAGCTCCTCAAGGGTATAGCCGAGGGTGCGGACCACCGAAGCGGAGATCCAGGTAATGCGGAAATTAAGGTCCATGAGCCAGACGGTGTCCCGGATATTTTCCGATATAATGCGGAGCTGCTCTTGACTCTCGCGCAAGGCCTTCTGGGCTGCCCGTTCTTCCGTCTGATCACGAAAAACCAGTACTACGCCGCGGATCGTCCCCGATTCACTCCGGATGGGGGCACCGCTGTCGGCGATAGGGCGTTCGGTCCCGTCTTTGGCGATCAGAAGGGTATGATTGGCCAGACCCACGACCACCCCTTCCCGCAATACGCGCTCCACCGGGTTCTCGACTTCGGCCCGGGTCTTTTCGTTAACGATCTGGAAAACCTGGGAAAGGGGCTTATCCAGGACTTCCGCTTCCTTCCAGCCGGTCAGTTGCTCGGCCACCGGGTTCATCTGTCTTACCCGGCCGGCCGGCCCGGTTGAGATAACCGCATCGCCGATGCTGTAAAGGGTGACCCGCGCTTCTTCCAGGGTCTCCGCCCTTTGGCGCTCGGCCAGAAAAAGGGCTTCAAAGGTTCTCTTACCTTTGTGTTTATAAATGAAAGCCGTGCCAGCACCGGACATCAGAATAAGGGCCAGGGTCAGGAACCCGATCAGACGGGCCCGGGCCGCCGCTTCGGCAAAAATCTCGTCCCGGTCCACTTTGGCCACCATGACCCAGGAGGAGTTCGGGATGCCCCGGATTTCAGACAATACCTTTACGCCGCGGTAATCGCCCCCTTCAAACATACCGGTCTGGCCGAGCACCCCTTGGACGGCCGGGACCCCGGTGCGGGACAGAGGGATACGCAGGGTCAGGGCCGGGTCGGTCCGGTGGCGGAGTATGTTCAAAAACAAGACGTCATCCCCTTCCTGACGAATAAGCAGGGTCTCGGCGCTTTTGCTCATAATGGGCCAGGTCTGGATAAGGGGGTAAAGGTAGTCCTCAGGGTGCGTCCGCAGGATAAGAACCGCGGCAGGCACCTCGGTGCGGTCAAGAATCGGAGCGGCTACATCCAAATGCACCTGTTTACAAACCGAGCAGCGGAAGAAATCCCCGAAAACCACCTGCCTGGCAGAGGACGTTTGGGAGACCAGCCGTTTCGTTTCTGATTCAAGATCGGTCAACCCGGGATTGAGTGTGAAAAGGACACGGCCATCCGTGGATGCCAGGATCACGTTTTCATACCCTGATGAATCCTTCAGTAATTGCAGTCGGGCCTTAATGCCGGACTTCAAACCGGCATTATCCGGACTTTTGAGCCACTGGACAACGGCCGATCGCAGGAAGGTAGCCGCTGCATTGAGCCGGGCATCGGCTATTCGCTCATTGCGCCAGAGGGTGATCTGGTTGGCCTTCAACTCGGCAACGGCCTTCAGATCATTATATGCATGACTCCGGATGGTTTGTATTTCGTGGCGGTAGAACCAATAGCCGCCAACCGCCAGGATCAGGGCGATCAAACTGAAAAGACCTATGAAGGCCCATTTCGAGGCACTTTTGAATTTGTGGATGTTCATGATGGAATCCGCCTGCCGGGGTCCTCTGCAGAACCGTTTTCAATAGCCGGCAAAGTCTTTATCTTCCGTTTCTGCTCATACATCAACCGGTCGGCCTCGGCCAGGAGCTGATCAATGGTAGGAGTGTCGTCAGGGTGATAGCAGGCCATACCTACGCTTAAGGAGAGCCGAAAGGGTTTTGTCCCTTTGCGGTTAAAGCCCTCCAGGGTGCTCTCCAATCTTGATATAAGTATATCCGGATCCAGATCGGCAGTGTCCAGGGCCAGAACGGCATATTCGTCTCCCCCCATCCGGCTGATGATGTCCGATTCCCTGAAGGTCTCTTTGAGAATAGCAGCAATGTCCATGAGCGCCTTATCTCCTTCCTGGTGTCCCAGATTATCGTTGATCCATTTCATGTTATCGATATCGGCGAAAAAAAGGAGCATCTCCTTTTTGGCCCTTTCCGCCACTTTAAGCTGTTGTTGAGAGAGGGCCAGGAATCCCCGACGATTGTACAAACCGGTCAGTTCGTCGATGATGATCATTTTATTAAGTTGCTCTTCCATGGCCTTGCGCTTGGTGATGTCGTTTAAAAAATTCAGTGTGGCCGGTTTCCCGTTCCAGGAAAATACCACTGAATTGATTTCCATCCATTTGATGTTTCCCTGCTTGTCTATAATCCGGAAAGGATAAATCTGGGGAAGATCTTCTCCTGTCAGTCTTTTCTGGTACCGTTCGAAGACCAGTCCCCGATCTTCGGGATGGATAAATTCGGTAAAGGGGGCGGCGGTCAACTCTTCTGTCGAATATCCGATGAGTTCTTCGATTTTGGGGTTATGATATTTAATCCTCCCGTTCTGGGCTACCAGAATACCCTCACTGGCGTTTTCCACCACCTGGCGGTACCTTTCCTCCGATTCTCTTAGAGCCTCTTCGGCCTTTTTACGGTTGGTAATATCGCTGATACTCGACAGAATGAAGGCCTGTTGGTTGATCGTGATGATCTCGGCCGAAAAAAGGCCTATTACAATCGCACCCGATTTTATTCGAAAAAGAAATTCCCTCCCTTGCATCTTACCGCCCTTGGATAATTCACCGACAACGGCAACACGATCTTCCTCGTTGACCCAGAGACGGAATTCGAAGGTTGTTTTGCCTATGACCTCCCGGCTTTCGTACCCTGTGATCTGTACAAAGGCTTCATTGACTTCAATGATACGGCCGTCGGACGCCCGGGTCAGCGTCATGGCATAAGGAGAAGAACGAAAAGCCTTGGCGAATTTCTCTTCCTGGAACTGAATGTCCAGAACCAAACTCCGGTTCACCATCAGGGTCAGGTTGTAGGCCAAAAAGATGAGCAGGAGTTGATAAGATATCAGTATGAGGGTATCGAACGTTCCGGATTTAAAAAAATCGTCGTCGGGTCGGGGGCCGGCCAGGAGGAAAATGATTCGAAGGATACTTATCAGAAAAAAAATCCCAAAAACCATTCCAACGCCCCGCATCACCCGGCGCAGGCCGGTTTGAACCCGGCGAAATACGAGCCAAACGCATTGAAAGCAAATAATCGAAAGGGCAATGGACAAAATGAGATTACGGCCCGTCAGATTGGGTTGAACAAAGGCAAAAAAGGTATGAATCAAGGGAAAAGCCGCCAGCAGAACATAGTTATGTATCTGGCGGCCTGGCTTTTCACCAAACCGCTCCAGGCCCATATACCCTGCCAGCGTCCCGGCAATGATCAGGGTATTGGATAGGACCATGGACATCCAATCCGGAATGGTGCCCCGCAAGACGACCAGAAACACTGCCGTCGTTTGGAAAACGAAATCGATGACCCAAAGAAAAGTTCCGTTAAATCGTTTCCGGCTGTGAAGCCACAACAGGATAACAACCCAGGTGCAAATGACATCTGTGGCCAGATGGCTGACCATAACCGTCCGTACGTCAAGGAAGTTCATAATGCACCTCTTTTAACCGGCCAGACACATTTTTCTGAATCCTTGATCCCCCGAATCCCCGAATCCTTTGCATACAGGGGATTTCCGGAACCAAAGTTTTTGGAATGAACAAAGCAATGGGTTATGGATTAAATTCCAGCCTTGGGTTAAGGCCTCCTGTCGGCAGGAGGACGATACCCGCAAATCTGATCCACTTCATCCGTAAGACGGTTCAAGATCTCTTCAACCTTTTGTCGATAAACTTCCAGGCCGGCCGGGTCCAATTTTTGGGGCACATAGATGGGATCGCTGCAGTTTATGGTGATCGGGGAAAAAGGCATCGGAATCATGGTCTTGTCCCAGCTCTTTTTGAAGGTCCAGACCCGGGGGGCCGACCAGATAATGGGAATTATGGGCACCCCGGTTTCCATTGCCAGGAGGATCATCCCTTTTTTGGCTATCCGTGCCGGTCCCCTGGGTCCATCCAGAACCGTGGCACAGGCCTTTCCGCCATTTTTCAGGTGATCGATCATTTCCCTGAGGGCCTCTGCCCCTCCCCGGCTGGAAGAACCCCGTACCGGTTGAACACCGAACTTTTGAGCAAAACAGGCCAGATATTCCCCATCCTTGCTCCGGCTGAACAAGATCATGGGACGAATAGGACCAAAAAAATTTACAAAAAAGATAGCCGAGCGATGCCAGGTTACGGCAATCACCTGGCGATCGGTATAGGCCCAATCCTTAAAAATTTCCGGTCGTATTATTCGGACCGGACAGGTCTTAAACCAGACCTTAAACAGGCCGGCAGCCGTATTGGTCGCTAAGGATATGGAAAGACGGTCCTTGAAAGAAAGGGTCATATCAGGTCAACCTTGTATTATAATAGCTGGAGCTCACCGGAATCCTTAACTAAGCACTCATGCTGGCCTCAAGCCAGCACCATGAAGGATGAAAATGGGTTTTCCGAACCTTGAACCGTATTTTCGAACTAAAGGGGCCGGATCCTAAAAAGTTTGACAGTAGTTTTCTTTTGTATCTAACGAGTATAAAGGAGGGAAGAAATGAGAGTCAAGGGGAAAACTCGACTGCGCCCCTTGATTATTCGAATCTTTTTGGTCCAATCTGTCAAAAATGAAGGAGGTAAAAAACTCGGCCGCCCAAACGGCACCTTTCAGCTTGTTTCCTCTTTGGGGATTTCCTCCCTTTTCTTACGCAGCCAGGGGATCATAGGAGAGATCCATGGGGTATGCTACCCCCTATTCCCAAGTATTTATTGCAAATTCAATTAGCGATTGGTATGCTATGGATGACCTGAAGTAGAGACATGTATTGCATTCAATTTTCCCGGAAAGCAGGCAATGGATACAGAAAAAATAAAATTTTATCTGAAAAGATTATCCGAAGCTTTGGGAAAAAAGGGAGTCCAGGGGGAGATCGTCATATACGGAGGAGCAGCCATGGTTCTGGTCTTAAATGCCAGGCCAAGTACAAAGGATGTAGATGCCGTTTTTGCCCCTAAGGAAATCATCTATCAGGCTGCGAAAGGAATAGAGGATTCGGAGGGTGCTCCTGAAAATTGGCTGAATGACGCTGTCAAAGGATTTATAAGCTCCCGGGATGAACATGTTCCTTTCTGGGATTTTCCAAATTTGAAAGTTTATACTGCGACACCACAGTATTTATTGGCCATGAAATGCATCAGTCTTCGGCTCGGAAGAGGAGATACGGACTTAGAAGATATCCGTTTTTTAATCGACCATCTTGGCATCAAATCGGCGACCGACCTACTTAATTTGGTAGAAAACTATTATCCCAGAAATCGGATCAGTCCGAAGACGCATTTTGCCATTGAAGAATTATTTGAAAATTTAAATCACTACGAATAAGGATTAGGTATGGCCGCTCCTCTTCTTTCACTTAGAGAATTGAGTAAAAAAATCAGATCTGAAATTTCCAGCGGTAAATTTCCAGACCACTTCCTTGGCGATTTCATAGATGATTTTCGCCACCGGGCCAAGTCCCGGGAAGAAAAATTGGCTTTGGTTGCGGAAAAACCGGAGTCGATTCAAACAAAAAAATTTAAAGACGCCGATGCTTATTTGGCTGCCTTGGCAGAATATTTATGTCGAGAAGCCGGGCTCCCGCCTCCTGCTTGGACGGAAAATCCTGAATATTTCCTTCATGAACCCTGGTTTGCGGGTGGACTGGAAAGCCTTAAGGCCATCCTCCTGGTCGAAAGCCCCGTCCCTTTCCGCAGACGAAATCTTTTTGTTTCAGCCAATGCCATGGACAGGGTGTGAATAATAACCGTTTTATTAGTTGGAATAGGATTGAAATTCATTCAGGGAATTCATGTTCAGGCAAACGAACGCATCATCGACAGAAACAAACGTCATCCGATCCACGGGAAGGGACCGGATTTGGAGGTCGAGGCGGGCCTCGGCAGAGGCGGGAGAAACCGTGGCGAGGCGTCTGAGAAAGGCCTGGGAAAGAAGAACGGGATGTCCTCCTTTGGATTGATAGCGGGGGATTACAGCCTCGACGGGTTCGCCGAATACCCCGGTCAGTCTTTCATAGACTTCCTTCTTCGGGCCGGGAACATCAACCGGAAGCACAAAGATTCCGGGGACAAGAAAATACCGTTCGGGGGTCGGGGGTCGGCGTTCGGCGAAAGCGAATTCCGGACCTTCTGGAAGTTGTCCGGAACAGGGAGGTTCAACAGGCAGGATCGAAATGGCGCTCAATAGCGAAGAGAACTGCCCCTGCTCTGGACTCGGATTAACGACTACCGAGACCTCGATCCCAAGTTGATGAACCGGCCGGTCCACTGCCGTCCGGAGCCAGGGGATCTTTTCAAAGTATTGTTCCTGGTGAAAACCCAGGACGATAACCGCCCGTTCTCCGGAAGCCGCTTGAAACCGCCTGAGCTGTTCGAGCAGCCAAAGGGTTCCCCGATAATCGAGCAGGCCCTTGGGGGTTCCCATCCGTGAGGATTGGCCCCCGGCCAGAAGGATCAGCGGGAATTGTCTGAGAGTATTTTCCATAAATGGTTAAAATCACAAACCGCGGTCCGGCGCGCTGTCCTGGCGGTTTTTTTCCTAAAAT
>JACRBX010000202.1 GCA_016219225.1 Deltaproteobacteria bacterium | reverse complement strand
GGAATGACGGTCAAATCAAGGTTTGGTCTTCAAATGGAAAACATTAATTACTCGTTGTCGATACTGAAAACCCCCACTCCCGGAATTGTCGAACTCTGGGAGTCCCCCGGCAGAGCCGGGGGTTTACCTAAAAGCAATTATGAAAAAAAGTTTAAGGTATCAGTTTAGCTTTTTCAAAAAGCGCCGACAATCGCTCCGTCATTCCGGCGAAAGCCGGAATCCAGAACTATTCTGAAATTAAAAAACCCTGGATTCCGGCTTTCGCCGGAATGACGTAATGCGGGTTTCAGCGACTTTTCACGAATTCACCAATTGTTGCGGTTCAAGAAATAAGCTCAAAGCGAAAACCCTGGACTGGATTCAAGGTTTTTACTCTTGTAAGTTGAAAACTTGCATCTTGAAACTTGAAACTACATTTTGAAATAAAATATAAGATCAGCCCCCAAAGAGGTCAAGGAGAAAAGGAGCTCACTTTGATTAATGTCATGAAAAAATTTCTATTACCGGTTCCTCCGGCCATAGTCTGGGTGTTGTTGGTGGCCATGACGGTCCCCATCGTTTCCTGCGTCTTGCCACAAGCAGATCGGGGAACCTATCTTCCTCAAACCAAAACCAGGCCCGAGATCAGTATCATGGACCTCGAAAAACAGATTCACGCCCTGATCAATCGAGAACGGCGAAAACACCGGTTGTCTCCAATGGAATGGGATGTCGGACTGGCAGGGATAGCCCGGAAACACAGCCGGGATATGGCCGAAAGAAGGTATTTTGCCCACACTTCTCCGGAAGGACACGATTTCCCCTTTCGCTACCAACAGGGCGGATACGCCTGTAGCGTTCCGATGGGTAAGGTTTTTTCTGCCGGGGCGGAGAACATACTGCAAACCACCCTGTATGATTCGATCACCACAGTGAACGGCAGGGCTCATTATAACTGGAGTTCTCTGGAAAAGATCGCCGAAACAGCGCTGGGAATTTGGCTTAACAGTCCGGACCACCGGGAAAATATCCTTGCCCCCCACTGGAAACGGCAGGGGATCGGAGCGGCCATTGCCCCGGACGGAAAGGTCTATATCACACAGAATTTTTGCTGATTTTATCTTTTATTGACCCAATAAATCCCCATAGAAACCAGGGTCAGGGAAAGTAATAACCAAAGGCTCAAGGGTTCGTCTAATATCAAACTGCTGATAAAGACGCCGGATATGGGGGTCAGGAATGAAAAGGTGGCCAGGATAGTTACCGGATAAATATGGATCAAATAAAACCAGGCCCAATAACTTAAAAAGGCCACAATAACGGTTTGATAAAAGAAGGAAAGGAAAATCGTCGTATCGATAGTTCGGATCGGGTCCTTTTCCAGGATAAAACTCAATAGAAACAGGATAGGAACTGAAAACAGAATTTGGTATAACAGGGTCTGAAAAGGGGTGCATTTCTGAATTAAAAATCTTTTGACATATATGGTCGTAGCCGCCCAGCTCAGGGCCGCCAGGATCATCAAAAAATCACCGAATAATACTTCGGATGAATACTGCTGGAGTCCTTCGGAAAAAACAAAAACAAGACCCAGAAAAGCCAATAATAAACCGCTTAGACGACGCCAGGTCAACCGATCCCCGGGGATCAAAAAATGGGCCCCCAAGGCCACCCAGAAAGGGTGGGTATATAAAAAAACAAAGGAACGGCTGGCCAGGGTATACCGCTGGGCCACATAGATAAAAACAAATTCTATCCCGAAAAGAAGACCGACGGTCAGGGGGTGGATGATCCTTAAGGACTTGGGGAAGAGGGGTTCTTTACGGTAAAAGGTCCATAAAAGCATTAACCCGGAAGCAACCAGGGAACGAAGACCCGCAGTAAAAATCGGCTCCAATCCCTTATTGCTGAACTTGATGGCAGCCATATTCAGACCCCACAACAGACAGAGGGTCACAAGAATCGCGGTGCCCTTGAAATCAAGATACGGTTTGGGTTGATAAGTCTCAGGCATAGATAGTTTACATAGCTGTTAGCGTACAGCGGTCAGCAAAAGCCCTTCTTTCAATGATTTTCTGAAAGCTGATTGCTGATTGCTCACATCCGGAAATATCTTTTCCGGATGTGAGTCAGAAAATTCCAAAAAATTCTCTGGCGTTCTGGGTAGTTTTTAAAGCGGCCTGGTCCATTTCAATCCCTTTGATACGGGACAGCTCCGCCAGGGTTTTTAACACCTGGGCCGGGGAAGAAGCCTCCCCTTGATAAACCTCTGGAGCATCGGTTTCGATTAAGATCTGTTTTAACGGGGCGGCGGCTACGGCTTCACGATGTTTGGGGCTATAGGACAGGGCCGGAGTAGCCGAAATATAATAGCCCGCCAAAAGCAACGCCTTTAACGTATCCATCGGTCCGCTGTACCAATGAAAAACGACCTTTTCCAGGGTCTGTCTGCGGATCAACTCGAAGGCGTTTTCATGGGATAGCCGGGAATGAAGGATGACCGGTTTCTTCATGGTCCAGGCCAGTTCCAACAAGTCCTTAAAAATCCAATGCTGAAGTTCCCTGGCCACCGAAACCTTATAATCCAATCCCACCTCCCCCAGGGCCAAGGCCTGATCCAGGTGGTCCCGAAGAAAATTAATATTGTCCCTTATTCCCGAAACCGTAATATTCCAGGGATGGTACCCCAGGGCCGGAAAAACATAGCCGGGATATTTCCTCGAATAGGCCAGGATCTTCTCATTGGATTTAAGATCCGTGCCTACCGCCACGATGCCGGCCAAACCAGCCTCCCGGGCCTGTTGGACAGCCCCTTCCGGGTCGCTCAACTGGTCTAAATGGACGTGGGTATCGAAGACGGGGATCAGCATATATTATTTAAGTTATGAGTTCGGAGTGATTAGTTCGGAGCAAAAGACTTATTACTCCGAACTCTGAACTCCGAACTAAGATTAGCTGCACCGCGAAAAGCCGCAGGAGTGGCAGGTCAGACAGCCGTTTTCATGAACCACCTGCCCTCCACAATCCGGGCAGGAGCCCATGATTTTTTCATCTTCTTCGATTTTCGCCTGGGTATAGTTGCTGATCACCCGGCTGATGGCATCCGGACAGGAAAGGACCTGGTGGCCGTTTCCCCAGGTTGGGGACGGGCAACGAATACCTGAAATCTGTTTCATAATCGATGGCAGGCTGATCCCGGAACGCAAGGCCAAAGAAATCAAACGTCCCGTAGCTTCAATTTGAGAGGAAGCACATCCGCCGGTCTTACCCATCTGGGCAAAGACTTCGCAAATCCCCTTCTCGTCGGAATTAATGGTCACATAAAGTTTACCGCAACCTGTGGAAATCCGTTCTGTAATCCCAAGGGTCCGGGTAGGACGCGGCCGGGGGCTGATTTTGGATGTGTCGGTGCATTTATTAAGATTCAGGACCTGGGTTTCCCGGCTGCCGTATCGGTAGATGGTCACCCCTTTACACCCCTGATGATAGGCCATCAAGTAGGCCTTCTCAATATCCTCCGGGGTGGCTTCATGTGGGAAGTTGATGGTTTTGGACACGGCATTGTCGGTAAACTTTTGAAAAGCGGCCTGTATTTGGATGTGACATTCCGGGCTGATGTCATGGGAAGTAACAAAAAGGGCCTTGATATCGTCAGGGATGCCCGGAATATTCTGGATGGAGCCTTCCTGGGCGATTTGTTCCATCAATTGAGAGGAATAAAACCCCTTTTCTTTGGCCATTTTTTTAAAAAAGGGGTTGACTTCAACCATCCGGGTCCCATCTAACACCGTCCGGAAGTAGGAGACCGCAAAGAGGGGTTCGATTCCGCTGGAAGTACCGGCGATAATGCTGATCGTCCCGGTAGGGGCAATGGTTGTCGTGGTGGCATTCCGCATGCCGGATATCTTTTTATCCGGCTGATCAAAAATACTCCCAATGAAATTTGGAAAATTCCCTCTTTCTTTGGCCAACCGTTCCGAAGTCTGTCGGGACTCGGTTTCAATAATGCCCATAATCTTTTCGGCAAGGTCCACCGCCTGGGGAGAATTATACGGTACGCCTAACTGGATCAACAGATCGGCAAACCCCATGATCCCCAAGCCGATCTTTCTGTTCCCCTTACTCATCTTCTCGATTTTTGGCAGGGGATATTTATTGACATCAATAACATTGTCAAGAAAATGGATGGCCGCCTGAACCAGGGTTTTCAGTCTCTTAAAGTCGAGTTCCCCTTTCTTGGCCAGCCGGGAGAGGTTGATCGATCCCAGGTTGCAGGACTCATAGGGGAGTAAAGGTTGTTCGCCGCAGGGATTGGTGGCCTCGATGGGCCCCAAGTGTGGGGTCGGGTTGTCCCGATTGATCCGATCGATAAAGACCACACCCGGTTCTCCGCTTCTCCAGGCCGAATCGACAATCTTGTCAAAGATGACCTTGGCAGAAACCGACCGGGTCTTTTGACCGGTGTGGGGATTGATCAAGGCGTATTCCTGGTTGTTTTCTACGGCCTCCATAAAAGAGTCGGGGATCAAAACTGAAAGATTGAAGTTGCTTAACCGGTCGGTCTGCAATTTGGCTTCGATAAATTTTTCAATGTCCGGGTGGTCCACCCGCAGCAGGCCCATATTGGCCCCCCGGCGGGTCCCACCCTGTTTGATGGTCTCGGTAGCCACGTCAAAAACAGTCATAAAAGAAATGGGACCGCTGGAAATCCCGTGGGTGGATTTAACCGTATCTTTTTCAGGCCTGATCCGGGAAAATGAAAATCCGGTCCCCCCCCCACTTTTATGGATAATGGCCGTTTGTTTTATGGCCTCAAAGATACTGTCGATGGAGTCCTCGACCGGGAGGACAAAACAGGCCGAAAGCTGGCCTAAAGACCGGCCGGCATTCATCAGGGTGGGGGAATTTGGCAAAAATTCCATCCGGGTCATGATCTGAAAAAATAATGCTTCGGACTTTTTGGCTTGATCCTCCTGTCCGTAGAGGGCATCGGCCGAGGCCACGACCTGGGCCACCCGCCGGAACATATCTTCAGGTTTTTCGATCACCTGGCCCTGGTTATCTTTTTTAAGATAGCGTTTGTTCAATACGATTTTAGCATTGGGGGTTAAAACGAGGGGGGAAGTCTGAGCCGTCATTACTTAAATCCTTTTCTTGAATGCTTTAGATGATATTTATTATCTTCGCGAAACCTGTCCGCCATAGCGGACTTTGCAGGAAACAGGCCTGCTTGGCAGGTTTAATACCACAGATAGGGAAAATGGCGATCTATTCTACAATAAGTGGTATTATAAGCGGATTGATAATAATTTAAAAGAAAAAAAATGGGAAGCCCTTTTTCTTATTCCCGGAGCCCTATTACTTGTTGCTATCCCCTTTTCAATATGCTATTTTTTAGTACGAAAATAGAGTTACGGGTTACGAGTTCAAAACCAACCTTACTTCGACATTCATTATTCGATATTCGATATTCGATATTCGCATTTTCATGCTTCGTGGTGCCAAGGGGCATGAGGGTTTATTATGAATCTAATAGATAGCAGGAGGCGTCATGAAAAAAAGTATTGTTTTCCTTATCTTGGGTTTGGTTCTGATTTCGTTTTCATTAGGTTGGGCTGATGAAAAACCAAGGATCGGGGTCCTTAGATTTACCAATCAAACCCATGCCGGCTGGTGGACGGGCAACATGGGTTACGAACTGCAAGATATGCTGGCCTCTGAATTGGCCAGTACCAAAGCCTTCCAGGTTTTAGAACGAAAAGAAATCAATGCGGTTATAGGTGAACAAAACTTAGGGGCCTCCGGAAGGATAGATCCTAAAACCAGGGCCAAAATCGGCAAGATTAAAGGGGCCAAGTATCTGGTGTCAGGGACTGTTTCCGCCTTTGAAGAAGATACCAGCGGCACCGGTGGCGGAATCGGCATTATGGGTTTTACCATAGGAGGGAGCAAGGGGAAAGCCTATATGGCCGTAGACTTAAAAGTTATTGATACTGAAACCGGTGAAATTGTTGATAATCGAACCGTTGAAGCCACTTCCGAAAAAATGGGGTTATCTTTGGGAGGATCAATAGGAGGCGTTTCCGGCCACCTTGGGAAGCATGAAAAAACCCCGGTAGGCAAAGCGATCAGGGCTTGCATCATAGAGATCAGCGAATATCTGGAATGTTCCCTGGTTAAAGGGAAAGATGATTCCTGTATGCAAGCCTACGCAGCCAAGGAATCCAAAAGAAGGGATAAAACCAAGAAATCCATCGAGTTGGATTAAAGATACACCAATCCATCCATTGGGAGGAGATGTCCCGCTTCGAATCAAATAAGAAGGACATCTCCTTTTTTTAATACCCCCTGGCTTTCCGCAGTTTTTGCCCACAAACTACATGGAAAATTCTTGACTTACCTTTTTACCTTGTGATAAGGAATAACCCCAAACCGGATAATTCCAGAGCGGTAGTGGTATAGCCAAAAAAGGTCCGGAATGCGGCAAGTTCGCCTCGTTCCGAATTAAATTTTTCAAAGAAAGGAGTCTGTTTATGTCGATTACCCCCTTTATAGAAGTCAACCAGGCCATCGTGGCTACGGGTGGAGATACGCTGAATCAATGCATGCAATGCGGCCTTTGTGCCGGCCTGTGCCCCTGGGGCCGGGTCGTGGAAGGATCCCCCTTTGATATCCGAAAACTGGTTCGGATGGGCCAATTGGGCATGGAGGGATATGAATCCGATGACATCCTGTTTGCCTGCACAACCTGTAATCTATGTGTCCGCAACTGCCCCCGTCAGGTAAAAATAGTCGATGTAGTCCGGGCCATGCGCAGCATGATCGTCGAGACCGGGGCCATTCCCCAGGGGCTTCGTCCTATCCTGGGCAGTGTTCACAGCCAGGGAAACCCCTGGTCGGAAGATAAGGCCAAAAGAATCAACTGGACTCAAGGGTTGGACGTGCCCCTCTTTGGACCGGACACCGAATATTTTCTCTTCGTCTGCTGTACCTCAGCCTATGAGCAGCGGAGCCAGAAAATCGCCAAAGCCATAGTTGAATTACTAAAAACCGCCGGCGTCAGCTTCGGTATCCTCGGGAATGAAGAAGCCTGTTGTGGCGAAGCCGTCCGGAAAATAGGGGATGAAGCCTTGTTTACCAAACTGGCAGAACAAAACATCGCCCTTTACAAAGGAAAAGGGGTCAAGAAGATCATTACCACTTCTCCCCATTGTTTTACGACTTTCACCAAAGAATACAAAGAATTGGGAGCTGATTTTGAAGTTCAACATTATTCCCAGTTTTTGGCAAAATTGGTCCAGGATGGGAAACTGACCCCCAAGAAACCTTTGGCCAAAAAGGTTATCTATCATGATCCCTGTTATCTTGGCCGCCATAACGAGGTCTTTGATCTGCCCAGGGAACTCCTGCAGGCCATTCCGGAGTTAGAGTTAGTAGAATTTGGACAAAATAAGGCTTTCAGCCTCTGCTGTGGCGGTGGGGGGGGCCGTCTGTGGATGGAAACCAAGCCGGAACAACGCTTTTCTGATAAAAAGATGATCGAAGCCGCCGACCGGGGAGCCGAAGTCTTTGCCACGGCCTGTCCCTACTGCATCAGTCTTTTTGAAGACAGTCGCAAGGGGACGGGGAAAGAAGAACAACTGGTCGTCAAAGATATAACCGAGCTGTTACAGGAATCGTTGTAAAAAATGTGACGGGTGACGGGTGACGAGAAAAATCTTTTAGACCGGCAAGCCATTGGTTTTAAATGTTTTTTACGACACGCGTCACTCGTCACCCGTCACTCAGTTCCTATTGACACACCTCTTTCACCTCATCCCGGAGCAATTTCCCGTCCTGATAGATCTGCTGCCGGACTTGAAGGCATTTAGAAGTTGAAGCCTTGCCTAAAGGATAAGCTTCGACCCGTTGAAAGCAATCGCCGCTTTGATAGGCTACGGGTCTCCCATCCCGGGCCGCCTCCCGGGAGGCCCGGTGGGCAATTTCCGAAATTCTGCCCCCCAAAATCCCGCTTAAGGCGGATCCGATTGCCCCACCTCTCCAGGTAGTCTCCTTGTCGATCAAAGACTCAATCTTAGTCCCAACGGGACCAACCTGAAAAGCCTTTTCGCTGCTGCATGCCGGAAACAGCGCGAAAAGAGACAGCATGGTTACCCAAAAAACAAGGTTTTCAATTTTTTTTGGTCTCAACTATTCCTCTTTGGGCATCTTTTTCATCTTTTGCATCTGCTTCATCATTTCCTGCATGCCCTTCATGTCTCCTGGTTGTCCCATGCCCATCACTTCATTCATGCTGCTCACCTTTTGGTAGTCTTTGGGGACTTCAAACATACCGGCATTGGCCGCTCCCACTTTAATGTCTTTGATTTCAGTTACGATTTTTGCCGGGCCGGGGCCCTTGGTTTTACTTTCAGGCACCACCATTTCATTTCGGATGGGCAGCCCGCCTAAATCCTGAGCTTCCCAGAGTACGGCGTTGAATTTTTCCTGGGGTTTGTCCTTGAGATAAAATACCGCATCGGACTTGATACAGGGATGACCGTCAATGGTTTCCGATCCGATCTTCTTTTTTTCAATGACCACCTTGGGATCATAAAGAGAGGGAACCTTTTCTTTGATAGCACTTTCAAAATAGGTCTTGTTTTTGGTATTCATGGTAATACTTTTATTGACATCCATCATACTGATGGTTACCAGCCCACCTATCATCATATTTTCCATTCTCGTCTTGCTACCCATTTTGGCCATCGGCATGGACATGCCCATGATCATCAATTTGGCGGTAAAATTATCGGGCGGCGCCGCTAAGGCCAAGGTCGAAATCAGAAAAAATGTCATTGCCACTAAAACGGTTACCAACTGCATTCTCTTTTTTGGTTTCATCATTTTTCCTTTCTTTAGTTCGAAAATAAATTCCAATTTCGGATTTCGGATTTCGGAATTTAAAAGAAACTCTCCTTCAACATTCATGATTCGATTTTCGATATTCGCTTTTTCAGGCTTCATCGGTGCCCTTCAACCTCCGCTCAATCTCGTCCCAGATTTCTTCTCTGCCCTGTCCTGTTCTGGCTGAAAAAAAAATGGGCTTACCGTCCGGATGGCCCAGTTCTTCGGAGATCATTGACCAGGCCCGTTTCCAGGAGCCTCGTCCCACGGTGTCTGATTTGGTCAGAACCCATAAAGGATCAAGGCCGCAAGATTGCACCAGCCGCTGGAAACCTTTATCTTCAGTACTGGGGAGACGCCGGATATCCAACAAAATCACCACCGAAACCAGGGTCTTTCTCGTTTTCAGATAGCCCGACATGGCTTGTTGATAGCTCCGGATGACTTCCTTGGGAGCCTTGGAAAATCCATAACCCGGCAAGTCTACTAAAACAAAATCCTCATTAACCAAAAAAAAATTCAACAACCGGGTTTGACCCGGTCTTCGGCTGGTCCGGACCAGGGATTTTCGCCCTAAGAGGGCGTTTATTAAAGAAGATTTCCCGACATTGGAACGACCGGCAAAGGCAATCTCCGGCAGACCGGTTTGAGGAAAATGAACGGCCTTCAGTCCACTTCTGAGAAATTCCGCTGAATGGATAATCATGGAATTTCTTTATATTCTTCCCGGCTTAAATAAGCCTGAAGGCGTTCCATCCCCTCTTCGATCCGTTCAATGGAATTGGCATAGGTGAAGCGGAGATAGCCTTCGGCACCCTCCCCAAAATCAATACCCGGAGTGGCTCCAACTTTGGCTTTTTTTAAGATGTCAAAGGCCAATTTATACGAATCGGAGTGGAAGGCTTTGGCATTGGCCAGGACGTAAAAAGCCCCGGTAGGCTCAACGGCCAGCCCGAACCCCAGTTCTTTGAGCCTTTTAATGATCACCTTCCGGCGCTGGTCATAGAGGTCCCTCATCCGGGCCACATCTTCCTGGGCCTGATTCAAGGCGGTAATCCCGGCCCATTGGGCCACGGAATTGGCCGAGATAAAAAAGTTTTGATGAATTTTCTGCAAGGGACGAATAAATTCACGGGGGGCGATCAAATAGCCCAAGCGCCAGCCGGTCATGGCATACAGTTTAGAAAAACCGTTCAGCACAAAGGCCCGATCGGTGAATTCAAGGATCGAATGTTCCCGGCCTTCATAAACCAGACCGTGATAAATCTCATCGGAAATAATATAAGGGTCGAATTGGGCCAACCCCTTCATCCGGTCTGCCGACAACAGGGTCCCGGTGGGATTGGACGGAGAATTGATAAAAATCCCTTTGGTATCCGGTCCGATACGCTTTCGGATTTCTTCCGGGAAATATTGAAAGCCGTCTTCTTCATAGACCCGAACCTTAACCGGTTTCCCCTGGGCGAATTGAATAAAATTAGGATAACAGGCATAATGGGGATCAGAAATAATGACTTCCTGTCCTGGTTCGAGTAAAGCCGAAAAAACCATAAACATGGCAGGCGAGGTCCCGGAGGTGATAATGATCTGATCCGGGGAAACCTCAACCTGGTAACGTTGATTATAATAGGCACAAATGGCTTCCCGGAGTTCGAGAATCCCCCGGCTGTCGGTATAATGAGTCTTTCCATCCTGGAGGGCCTTGATGGCCGCTTCTTTAATACAGTCCGGAGTATCGAAATCAGGTTCCCCTACTTCGAGATGGATGATCCGGTCTCCGGCCCGCTCCATGGCCTGAGCGGCTTCCAGGACATCCATGGCAATAAACGGAGTAATCTCCCGGGCCCGCCTGGAGACCGCGGTCGGTTCGAATGCATTGTTTGAAGACATATTCTCTTTTCCTTAAAACACCTTATTCTTCGGGAATGACGAAAAAAGTGCCGCTGTCGGTTATTTGATCTCCTTTAATCTCTGTTGGGCCTTCTTGCCCAATGGACCTTCGGGATCCAAACCGATCACTTCTTTAAAAGCCAGTCGGGCCAAGGATTGTTGATTCAACTGAACCAGCACCTCCCCTAAGTCGTAATGGGCCCGGGCATATCGGGGTGCATGTTCAATAGCCTTTTTAAAGGCCTCTGCCGCCTCATCCAGGTGTTGGGTGGCCTGCAAGGTCAACCCTAAACCGTGATAGGCCAGGCTGTAGCCCGGTGAGCTTTTGATCGCCTCCTGGAAGTATTCCTGGGCCTTATCATATTCCTGAAGGGCATAGTAGGCCTGGCCCAAATTGTATTGAACAAAATGGGGCGTCGTGTACAACGGATCTTCAAGGGCCTTGTTAAACTCCGGGATGGACTCCTTCACCCTCCCATCCCGGAGCAGGGCCGTGCCCAGGTTATTATGCACCTCCACATAATCGGGATTGAGGTAGAGGGCCTTCTCAAACTGATAAATAGCCTGGCGGACCATCCCCTTTTCCAGATAAGCGATTCCCAGAACATTTCGAATCACCGGGTTGCTGGGGTCTAAATCATTGGCCTTGATCAGTTCGGCCAAAGCCTGGGTGGGTCGGCCTTCCTGCAGCATCGAGTCCCCCAGGCGCAAATGGGACAGAGCCTGCTCCTTGGTTTGAGAAGGTGTGGCACAGGCGGCCAGACAAGCCAGGAGGATTATCAGGATCACCACTGATGTTTTTCGGGTCCTTACCTCTGGATGGCCCTTCTGATTGGGCAGTTCGGAGTTCGGAGTTCGGAGTTCGGAGTTTTCTAAAACCAGAGTAGTTGGCTGCAATTTAGTCATCCTTTTTTTTCTGTCCTGACAAACTGATTTATTTTTTTATTTTCGATCTCTTTCCAACAAACACTGAAGAACTTCCTGCTTTTTCTCCGAACTCCGAACTCCAAACTCCGAACTGTCTCTCCCCTGATACCTTGCACCTTGAACCTTAGACCTTGCGTCTGTCTCTTATATCAGCTTATTCAACGAATATTCAATGATCCCCTGAGCCCCTCTCCGGATCAAACCGGGGATCAATTCCCGGACCTGGGATTCCTCGACCACGGTCTCCACCGACAGCCAGTTGCTGTTATAGAGATTGGCGATGGTGGGGGCGTTCAAACTGGGCAGGATGGCTACCAGGTCTTCAAGCTTCTCAGCCGGGACATTCATTTTCAAGCCCACCATCTTTTCCGCTCGTAAGGCCCCTTGCAATAATAAAACGATTTGCTTGATTTTATCTTTTTTCCAGGGGTCTTTCCACGATTCCCGATTGGCAATGATCTGGGTATTGGATTGCATCAATTCATGGATGATCTTCAGACCATGGGCCCGGATGGTACTGCCGGTTTCGGTCACCTCAACAATGGCATCGGCCAGGCCGGAAATGATCTTCCCCTCGGTAGCCCCCCAGGAAAACTCCACCTGCACCGGAATGCCCTTTTCGGCAAAATATCGACGGGTAAAATTGACCAGTTCGGTGGCGATCTTCTTCCCCCGCAGATCTTCTATCTTTTTGATCTTGGAATCACTGGCTACCGCCAGGACCCAAAGGGCCGGGCGACTGCTGACCTTGGAATACAAAAGATCCGAGATGACTTTTACCTTGGAGTTATTTTCCAGGGTCCAATCCTTCCCGGTTATACCGGCATCAATAGTGCCGCTTTCCACATAGCGGGACATTTCCTGTGCCCGGCAAATAGAACACCGGATCTCCGGATCATCGATTTCCGGAAAATAATTCCGACTGTTGACGTTGATCTTCCAGCCCGACTTTCTAAAAAGGTTAATAGTCGCCTCTTGCAGGCTCCCTTTGGGAATGCCTAGCTTTAATACATTCACTTTTTATAAACCTCCCGGGGATCAAACCCTTTTTCCCCGACAATTTCTATGGTCCCCTTTTCATCTACTTTTTGAAAAAAACAACTCTTGTACCCGGTATGACAGGCCCCACCGCCCAATTGTTCCACCTTTAAGAGGATGGTATCTCCGTCGCAATCGATAAAAATTTCCTTGACCATTTGAACATGCCCGGACGTCCCCCCTTTAAGCCACAATTCATTTCGGGATCGGCTCCAGTAATGGGCTTTTCGGGTTGCCAGGGTTTGGTCCCAGGCCTCCCGGTTCATATAGGCCAGCATGAGGACCTGCCCGGTTTGCCAATCCTGGGCAATTGCCGGCAGAAGGCCCTGCCCTTTTTCGAAATTCAGTTTCATTTCCATATTAAACCCTCATGCCCCGCGGGGCACCACGAAGCATGAAAATAGGTCCATAAGAGGCTATAGGCTATAGGCAATGGGCTATAGGTCAGGAGGAAGTATTTGTTGCTCTTTTTCCTCTCGCGCCTCGCGCCTCGTCCCTCATGGCTTATTTTCTATTTTCGAACTAAACCCATCCTCTGGGAGAATTTTTACCGATTACTATAATATTAAAAAAAAATAGTGTCAACCATTGAAGGGGCTTATCCCTTTTTCTGTAAAGAATCTAATGACAAATCTCATGATAGGGGGAAGGATGCCAAATGGAACTATCAAAGTGGAACAGATATTGGGGTTGAAAGCGAAAACTGTCCGGACTCCACCCGGCTTGGTTAAGTTGGGAGGGAAGGGGCTTTCCAAGGGAGCGTCACCCCTTCTGGCAAAACACCTCTCCATCGGACTTCAGGAGATGTCCCTGCTCCTTTCGGTGAACCTGATGACCCTTTATAATCTAAAAGGATGAAAATGGTTTGCTCCGAACTCAATACTCCGAACTCGATTTTCGTGTTAAACCACCCCATCCTCCTGAAGCTTCTGTAGTTCATCAGGGGATAACCCCAACAAATCACAGTAGATCTTTTTGTTGTCCGCCCCTTTAGCGCCGCCGGTAAATTGAACGGCACCGGGGGTGCGGGAAAATTTGGCGAAGGTGTTGGGCATTTTAATCGTTCCGAAATCTTCATCCTCCACTTCAACCAAGGATTCCCTGGCCTTGAAGTGGACATCTTCAAAGATCTGATCCATTTCGTAGACCGGACCGACCACCGCCTGGGCCTCTAAGAAGGTCTCCATGACCTCGTCCAGAGAATGGCTTCCGATCCACTCGCCGATAATGGCGTCCAGCTCTTCCACATGTTTAACCCGGCTGGGGTTGTCGCAAAATCTCGGGTCCTTTATCAGATCCGGGCGGCCGATAGCCCTGAAGACATTCTCGGCAATAGGCTGGGCGCTTCCCGATAAACCGATCCATCGGCCTCCCCTGGTCTGGTAAAGATTTCGCGGTGCCGCCGAGGCGATCCTGCTGCCCATCCTCGGCGATTTCAGACCGAGTACCGAATACTCCATGACATTGCTTTCCAAAAGCCGCATCAATGGCTCATAAAGGGATATATCGATGATCTGTCCCTTGGCACTGCCCAGGGCATCCCGGTCATAAAGGGCGATCATGATCGCCAGGGCGGCAAAGGCGCTGCAAACCCCGTCGGCCAGGGCGTTAGGAGGCAGCGTCGGCGGGGAGTCGGGATACCCGTTCAGGGCGGCGAACCCGCACATCCCCTCGGCCACGGTACCGAACCCGCCCCGGCTGGCATAGGGGCCTTCCTGTCCAAACCCGGAAACCCTGAGCCAGATGATCCGGGGGTTGGCTTCCCGGATCACCTCCCAGCCCAAGCCCCATTTTTCCATGGTTCCGGGCCGGAAATTTTCAATCAGCACATCAGCCCACTGTATAAGCTTTAAAAAGACCTCTTTCCCATTTTTCACATCCAGGGTGATGCATTGTTTGTTTCTGGACAAAGACTTCCAAAAAACACCTTTACCATCCTTGGAGGCCCCGAATTTTCTCATGCCGTCGCCGGTTTTAGGATGCTCCACTTTAATGACTTCCGCCCCATAATCCCCCAGATAGGCGGCCGCCCAGGGAGCGGCCATCATCGTAGCCAGGTCGATGACTTTCAGCCCTCGCAGGGGCAGATTATTTTCTTGCATTTTCATTGCGTTTACCTCACATACAGAATTTCATAATAATCAACTTGCCATAATCAATGTTCCCAGGTTAATGCTTTTTTAAAGGCCACCAGAAAATCTTCCACCGTCGTCCCAGGAATCTCAACCTCCGGACTGTCCAAGATGGCGGTTAATTCCGATCGGATCAAATCCATTTTGCAGGCTTTGCCCTTCAGGGCCTGTTCCATGTCCTGAATCACCTGCAAAGGCGAAGGATGGAAATCACCGGTAATAATAAGATCCATCATTTTATCCCGGTAAACCAGGATAGTCACCCGTATCAACCCGGCCGGGGCCTTGTGGCGTCCCTCGGTTATTATAGCCCCGGCAGGCTTGTTCTGAAAACGGAATATTTCCGAATTGGCATAAAACCATTCCTCTGAAGTAAATTTTTGTTGGTACTCCGCTTCATATCGTTTTTCGAGATCGGTTAAAACACCCGGCTTCAGGTTTATGGCTTGGCCGAAGGTTTTTTGAATGACCTTTTCCATAAGTTCCTTGATTTCGTCAGAGATGATCTTTCTGCCTATTTCCGCTTCCAAACAGGTAAACCGGGCTCCCACTTCTTTGATTTTCTTGTCCTGAATCTTTTCCGGGGCCACTTTTATGGCCCTGTTCAGAATATCCCTGTCGGTGGGAACCAGATTGATCAGCAAACGTAAGGTCAGGATGCGCTTCTCCAGCCTGGCCGAGGTAGGCACAAGTTTTCTCCCCTCCACCTCGATATCATTCAAAGGCCGGTAAGCCGCCGGGATGTTAAACATGGCGCTGATCACCTCAGCCAGATCCGTCAGGCCCTTTTGGAAAGCCTCCTTCACCGATTTCATCGGCACCGCAGGGTCTTTCGTATCCAGATAATAGACAATAAAAGCACTTCCGTCCGGGCCCCATATAGCCCCTCCGGGATTTTGGCGTCTTCGAACGGTAATATTTTCCTGCCGGCAGTAATCCAGGTCCAGAGATTTTTCCGGGTCTTCCAGGACCCCGATGGTAAAACTCCCTGCCCGGAAAATGTCCAGCACCACCGTATTGGGCGCCTTCCTCTGTTCCAGGGCCAGTTCGATGGCCGGGGAAAGGCTGGTCGAAAAGTCGGCATAGGTATAATCCGATTGGATCAATCGTAGTTCAGCCATCAAAAAGTCCTCCCCTGTCGTTGGTCCTCGACAACAGGGCCCTGATCAAAATGATCTATAAGAAGTATTTCGTTAAAGGCCAGGAGGGTTTCCCTTTTCAGTCGGCGGGCCAATTCCTCCAGATCCACTGACCCCTCCGTGCCCTCGATCATTAAAGAAATGGTATCCACCCCCTGGGGATTCCGGACCACTACCCGGTATTTTTTTCCGGCCCCGGCCACACTTTGAAGAATGGCCCCGATCTGGGAGGGCCAGAACTTGACTCCTTTGATCTTAAGCATTTCATCGGTCCGGCCTATAATCCCTTTGGGCAGGGTGAAGGATCTTCCGCAGGGACACTTTTCTTCGATCATATAAGTTAAATCACCGGTCCGGTAGCGCAGCAACGGAGAGGCCTCCTTATGGAGATGGGTCAAAACCAGTTCCCCTTTTTCACCCAAAGGCACGGGGGCTCCGGTCAAAGGATCAATCACCTCGGCATAGATGAAATCATCCAGAAGGTGCATTCCTTTTTCAAACCGGCAGCTCCGGGCAATAGGCGAACATAAGGCCATCCCATAAGAATCGATCATCCCGATTTTCCGGCCGAAGGCCGCCCGGACTTTTTCGGGATAGCCCTCCACCGAAGTAAAAGGTTCCCCGCCGACAAAAAGGATGCGCACACTGGGGATTCCCTTGGCGGCCAGCTTCATGGCAAAGGTGGGATTGGAGATTAAAACCGTCACCTGGTATTTATTGATGACTTCCACGGCCCTTTCCGATTCTCCCGGACCGAGGGGGATGACCTTGGCCCCGTAATATTCAAGCTGGCTCTGATAATAAAGTCCGGCGATAAACAGGTGATAGCCAAAGGTGACGGCACAGATATCATCCGGAGTCACGCCGGCCGCCTCATAGGCCCGGGCAGCGACTTCGTGCATCTTTTGGAGATCCTGGTTGGTGTTGTAAACCGGAAACAGGTCCTGTCCCGAAGGGGAAAGATTAACCCGGGTTACCGCCGGAGTGAACAAAGAACACTCGGAGGGCTTTTTATTAAGTTCTTCCAGGATCTCATGACCGGAAGTAAAGGGGATCCTATTAAAATCATCAATGCTCTGAATCGAATTCGCCGTTACACCGGCCTGATCGAGTTTCCTTTTATAAAAATCCATCCGGGATACTTTTTCAATTTGAGTTTGTAAGGTTTTTAAAAGGTCAGCGATCATTTTCTCTCCTTATGCGATCGTCTCCAAAACAGTCTTTTAATCAATCATTGGCCGGGGCGGGTTTGAAACCCGTCCTAACAGAAACCTTACAGGAGTTATTTTTGCACTAAACCATCTTCACCAGTTCCTTGCGCATGACCTTGCCATTCGGATTTACCGGTATCTTATCGATAAATCTGAGCTCCCTGATCTTCTTATAGGGAGCCACCTTTTCGTTGACAAAGGCCATGATTTCTTCGGCCGCTGCCCGACGCCCTTCTTTAAGGGTGACAAAGGCCACCGGTATCTCCCCGGCCATATCATCCTTCTTGCCGACCACGGCGCATTCCAACACGTCGGGATGCTTATACAGAATTTCTTCGAGCATCCGGGGGGCGATATTGTACCCCTTATAAATGATCAGTTCCTTTTTCCGGCCGGTAATATAAAACAACCCCTCCGCATCCATGACCGCCAGATCGCCGGTATAGAGCCAACCGTTTCTGAAGGTCTCCTGGGTGGCTTCCGGTCGATTTAAATAGCCCAGGGTTACGGTCGGTCCGTTTTGAATCAATTCGCCCTCCTGCCCTACAGGCATTTCTTCCTTTCCCGTCAGGATGTCGACCACTTTCATATCGATGAAGGGAAGAGGGCTTCCGATGGACCCGTATTTTCTCCGGCCCGACCGGTTACAGTAATGTTTCGTAGAGCTGATGGTCGCCTCGGTCAGGCTGTACCCCTCGGTGATGACGCCGCTGATGATTCGGGAAAACTTTTCAGCCAAAACCGTGGGAACCGGAGAACCGCCGGTGGTCCAGGCCCGGATGGGATAGAGGGCCCCTTGGTCCCCTTCCGACAGGGAAAGCAACATGGCCATCATTTGCGGGGCCCCTCCGGCAAAGCTTATCTTCCAGCGTCTGACCATATCGAGCATCGAGTCTTTGTTAAAAGCCGGCATAGGGAAAATCGCCATGGCGGCCATGACCGGAAAGTGCAATTGCCCCAAATAGGCCAGCATGTGCGTCCAGGGGGGAACGACCAGCACGGAATCCATGCCATAGCGGATGGGATAATCCCATTCCCGGGTCAGATCCTTCGGGTCATTGGCACACTTTAGAAAACCGGAAGCATCGACTTCCGGAAATTTTCCCGTATAGGCGGTCTGGTACATAATGGTCGAGGAAACGACATTATAATGAGAAATCATGACCCCTTTGGGATATCCTGTCGTTCCCGAGGTGTACATGATGGCCGTTAAATCCTGTTTGGGATGTATAACCGGTTTGGTAAAGGACTTGTCGGAAAAGACCTCCGAAAAGCCGACCAGGGGAGACTTGAAAGCCATTTCCTTCCGGCCGAGAAGGGCCGGCTTCAATTCCTGATTTCTGGTAAATACGATGACCCTTTCCAAGGGTGTGCCCCTTTTTTCAACAAGACCTTTTAAAACGGGCATCAGATCATCAGAGGTGACGGCAATTCCGGCCCCGGAATCCTTGATCTGGTAGGCCACCTCTTCTTCGGTCAACAGGGGATTGCAAGCCACATAGACCGCTCCGGCCATCGATATTCCGAAGAGGGCGATGACGAATTCCGGATAATTTCGAGCGTATATGGCCACCCGGTCCCCTTTTTTGACACCCAGTTTATTTTGGAGCCCCGAGGCGAATCGCTCACACAGGCTGCACAGTTCCAAATAATTGACAAGGAAATTTTCCGGCTCGTAGACTAGAGCCGTCGAATTGGGAAAGTATTTGGCCGATGATTCCAAAAACCTGTACGAAGGTATTTCCGGCAGGCTATAGGACTCCAGTTGTTTCCTGATCCCTTCCGGATAAGAAGGATACCAGGGTCTTTTTTTGATTTCTGTTAAATCGATTATCACGTTAAACCTTTATGCCCCGTGGGGCTCTAAGAAACAAGAAAATGGGTTTCTTCGAACTCAGAACTCCGAACTCCGAACTCATAACCCTATTCTGGATGGGCACGCAAATCTCGCTTGAGTATCTTCCCTGTGGCACTGCGGGGCAGGGCTGGGAGGAATTCGACGATCTTCGGCCGCTTAAACCGGGCCATCTTGTTAAGACAAAATTGGATAATTTCATCGGCCGTTGCTTCCCGGCCCGGTTCAAGGACCACACAGGCCTTGACCGCCTCTCCCCATTTTGGGTCCGGAATACCGACGACGGCGGCTTCTTTGATCTTGGGGCAGGTCAGGAGGACGGACTCGACTTCCGCCGAATAAATATTCTCACCCCCGCTGACGATCATGTCCTTCTTGCGATCCACCACATAGACGAAACCTTCCTCATCCCGTCGCACCAGATCGCCACTGTGGAACCAGCCTCCCTCGAAGGCCTTCCGGGTTTCTTCCGTGTTCTTGTAATAGCCCTTCATCAGGCCGGGTCCCCGATAAACAATCTCGCCGACTTCGTTAACCGAGACATCTTCCATAGCCTCATTCACTATCCGGACCTCAACATTGAATAGAGGCAGCCCCACAGATCCCTCCTTGCGCAGGGCATCCTGGTGTTTCATGTAAACCGTGGTGGCCGACATCTCGGTCTGTCCGAAGGCTTCATACAAGGAGGCATTGGGGAATGATTCCAGAATCCGTTCCTTAAGGGCATTCGTCGTCACATCCGCTCCATAGGCGGCCGTTCGCAGGGAACTGACATCATATTTTTTGAAGTCCGGATGATTCATCACCATAAGCCACATGGCCGGAACAAGAAACAGGAAGGTAATCCTTTCCCTTTCAACGGCTTTTAATAACTCCACGGGATCAAAATCCAAAACAACCATGGGCGTCAAGGCCTGCATGGTCTTGATGATGCTGACCACACCGGCGATATGAAAAAATGGGGTAACGGACATTACTTTCGGCGCTATAAAAGGCATATCGTTTTTTCGAGGAAGCGCCAGGGCTGTCTCTATACTGATGGTCATAGCGTTGGTAATCAAATTTTTGTGGGTCAATATGGCCCCTTTGGGTTTTCCTGTAGTCCCGGCGGTATAAATCAGAAAAACGTCCTCGTCGTCCTGGAGCCGGGCTTCCGGTTGAATAACCGAGCCTTTTGACAAAACCTCTTCATAAAATTTATACCCTCCCTCCCCTTTCGAATCCGTTATGATGTACTCTGCAATTAAGGGGAGAGTGCCTTTAATGGTTTCGATGGTCCGGACGAAATGCTCTCCCAAAAAGAGGAGCCTCACCTCGGCATTACTCAAGATATAGGCTATTTCCTGTGGAGCCAGCCGGATATTTATGGGGACGTTGACGGCCCCTATTTTAGCCACTGCAAAAAATATCTCCAGCATTTCCTGCCTGTTCTCCATAAGCAGTCCGATGGAATCCCCTTTTCCGATCCCCAGTGACAGAAGGGCATTAGCCAGCCGGTTGACCCGTTCATCCAAGGCCCGATAGTGTATC
Source organism: Deltaproteobacteria bacterium (assembly GCA_016219225.1). Classification (NCBI taxonomy): domain Bacteria; kingdom Pseudomonadati; phylum Myxococcota; class Myxococcia; species Deltaproteobacteria bacterium. Next base: position 44,312 of record JACRBX010000202.1, on the reverse strand, counting down.
CTTTTATCTTTAAAAATCACTCCTTCCAGGTCAGGAAATTTTCGGGCATTACGGGCCAGCATCTCCCCCAGCAGCAATTGTCTGGACATCTCTATTTCAAATCTCTGTTTTTCGGTAAGCTCCATTTAATTTCAATCCTTCAAGGCGGATGGACCTTTAAAAGTCCCTCTCGAACGAATGCGGGGAATAACCTCTCCGTCATTCCGGTCAAAACCGGAATCCAGGTTCTTTTCGTCTCAGCATAACACCTGGATTCCCGTTTCCACGGGAATGACGTGTAAGAAAGTCCGAATTTTCAGATTAGGGCTCAAATTTTTCAAAGCACAAAATTATTACATTTTCCAGAGGTTTCCTGAAAGCTGATCGCTGATCGCTGACCGCTTTCAAATCCCCAGATAGGCCTTTTTGACCTGCTCATCCTCCATCAATTCCCGGCTGGGTCCTTCATGAAAGATGCGGCCGATTTCCAGGACATAGCCCCGCCCGGCCAGTTCCAGGGCCATCAGGGCATTTTGCTCCACCAGAAGAATAGTCCCCCCCTGCTGGCTGATCTCCTGGACGATAGCGGCGATCTCTCCGACCATGCGGGGACTTAAGCCCAGGGTCGGCTCGTCCAGAAGGTACAAGGCCGGATTGCTCATCATGGCCCGCCCGATGGCCAGCATCTGCCTCTCCCCTCCGCTCAGTTGCCCGCCTAATTGGCCTTTTCTCTGCTCCAATATCGGAAAAAGCCGGAAGACCTTTTCAAATCTTTCTTTCAGGTCTTGCCGGTTCTTCTGTGCTACAGTCCCTAATTCCAGGTTTTCCAGAACAGTCATCTTACCGAAGATGCCCCCCCTTTCCGGGACATGGGAAATCCCCTTTTGGGCTATCGTCTCCGGCGTCAAACCTTTCAGCGATTTGCCCTGAAAGAGGATCTCCCCCGAGGTCCAGGGAATCAACCCCGATATGGCCTTCAGCACCGTCGTTTTCCCGGCCCCGTTGGCCCCGATCAGGGCCACGATTTCACCGGGACCAACCGAAAGGGATACCCCGTGCAAGGCCTGCGACTTACCATAAAAAAGTTCAATGTTTTTCAGTTGTATCATCTTTTTTATACCCCAGATAGGCTTCGATGACCCGGGGGTCCCGGGACACTTCTGCCGGAACCCCTTCGGTCAGTTTCTGTCCGTAATTCATGACTAAAAGGCGGTCACAGATCCCCATCATGACCCTCATATTATGGTCGATGATAAAAACGGTAATCCCATCTTTTCTCACCGTTGCGATCAAATCGATCATTTCCTGGATCTCGTCGGCGTTCATGCCGGCTACCGGCTCGTCTAATAAAATCAGTCTCGGGTTGCTGGCCAGGGCCGTAGCCAGCATTAAGCGCTTCTGCTGGGCCCAGGTCAGATTGGCAGCCGGCTGCTCCTGAAACTCGGCCAGATGGGTAAAATTCAGCAGGGCCTCCACCCGCTGCCGGCTCTGATCCTCCTCTTTCCGGCTGAAGGGGCTTCGCCAGAGGGCCCCAAAAACCGAAGTCGCGGTCCGGCAGTGGAGACCGGTCATTACGTGGTCCCGGACCGGTAACCCCGGAAAAATCGTCGCCGCTTGAAAAACCCGCACAATCCCCTGTTCGGTGATCTGATGGGGCTTCAAGCCGCTGATATCCCGGCCGTCAAAACGGATCTTCCCGCTGCTTAAGGGAACCGAGCCGGTAACGGCATTAAAGACCGTCGTCTTCCCTGCCCCGTTGGGGCCGATAAGGCCGAAGATCTCCCCGGTCTGTATCTGGAACTCCAGATCATAAACAGCCACCAGCCTTCCAAATGATACGGATATCTTATCCCCCTTCAGATAGGGGGCTCCATTTTCAGGTCTCACGGTATCCATTGGGCTATCCTCGGATGCAGGGATCGCAGCTTTCCGGCAATCCCCATGGGCATTAAAAGAATGACGATCAGCAAAATCAATCCATAAAACAACGGCCGGTAAACCTGGGCCGCTTCCAGAAATTCAGGCAGAAACCAGAGCAGCAACGGTCCGACGATCTCTCCGGTCACAGTCCGCGCCCCGCCCACGACGATCATGACCAGCAGATTGAACGACATGTGCCCCCCGGCGATCTCCGGCTCGATGGAACCCATGTAACAGGCATAGAGCCCTCCGGCAAAAGCCGCCATGGTGCTGGCGATGACGTAAACAATGAGCTTGTAACGCAGGATGTGCACCCCCAGCGCTTCGGCCAGGTCCTCGTTTTCCCGGATGGATTGAAAGGCCCGGCCCGGACGGGAACGGGTCAGGCGACGGATCAGAAAAATGGTCAGGAACACAAAAAGCAGGACCAGATAATAATAGGTCCGCTTCGAGGAAAAATCCACGGTCCAGCCCATAAGATGGATCTCCGGTGGGAGCGGAATCCCCGACAGGCTCACCCCCCCGGTCAGACTGTCCCAGTTATGAATGACAATAGTCACCATGAGTCCCAGGGCCAGCGTGCCCAGGGCAAAATAAGGCCCCTTGATCCGCAACATGGGCCAGCCCATGATCGCCGAAGAAAAACAGGTAAACAGGGTTCCCAAAATCAGGGCCGGTAAAAAGGATAGCCCCAATTTGACCTGCAGAATACCGCAGGCATAGGCCCCCAGGCCGAAAAAGGCCCCGTGGCCCAGAGAGACCAGTCCGCTGTAACCATAGATCAAATCCAGGCTGGCCACCAGGATGATGTAAATGCCCACCAGGGTGAACATGTACATCCAGTAATTCGACCGGATCAGAAACGGTAACAGAATTACCAGAAGTCCCAATAACAGATAAATCAATTTGCGCATAGATCTCTTCCCATTTCGGATTGCGGAATTTAAAAAACCCACTTCCAAAGAAGCTCTGTAGGAGCGGGTTTTAAACCCGCCCTTACGGGTCATTTTCATGCTCCGTGGCGCCCCTGGGGCATGAGGGCTTAATTCGAAATTGTGAATAATGAAGTGATTGGTCTTTGCCTTCCTTCGACATTCGACATTCGATATTCATTATTCGATATTCGATTTTTTCATTCTTCGTGTCGCCCCCAAAGGGCCGGTTCAGTTATCGCCGGTATAACCCCTGGGGCATCCAAAGCAGCACCCCCAGGAAAAGGGCAAAGGAAAAAAGATCCTTATACATGGAGCTGATATAGGCGGCCCCGAAATTCTCCCCCAGCCCCAAAATAAGCCCCCCTATTATGGCCCCGGTGACGCTGCCCAGTCCCCCCAGGGCCACCACGATGAAGGACTTGATGATCGGCGTCAATCCCATGCTCGATCCCACCAGGGCCGTGGGCGCCACCAGCGCCCCGCCTATCCCGGTCAGGCCGTAACCGATAATAAAAGTCAGATAGGACATGCGGTTGGTATTGACCCCCAGCAGCCGGGCTACATCCTTGTTTTCAGAAAAGGCCCGGATCTGTTTGCCGGTCAGGGTCCGAAAAACCAGCAGGTAGGTCCCCAGGGCGAACAGCAGGCAGACCCCGAAAAGGATCAACCGCTGCAGGGTCAGGGAGACCGGACCCAACCGGATGATGATGTCATTATACGGAGAGGCGATACTCCGCCAATCCGGGCCGAACCAGACATTCCAGCCCCCCTCCAGAATGGAGTAAAGCCCCAAGGCCCCGATAAACCCGGCGGCATGGGGGGCATTATGGAGGGGCCGGAAAACAACCCTTTCGCTGATCACCCCGATCAATCCGGCCAGTATCACCACCGGCAGGAGGCTCCCCAGATAGTACCCCGGTCCCATCCACTGGATGACATAAAAGGAGATAAAGGCCCCCATCGCATAGATGGCCCCCAGGGCAAAATTGGGGATTGCGAGAATCCCATAGATCAGGGTCATGGCCAGGGCCAGAAGACCATAAGCGCTGCCGGCAATCAAACCGTTGACCATATACTGCAGAAATTCAGCCATCGCTCATACCCCTATACCAGTTTGAAAATGGTGTCTTGACTTGCATCTTGAAACTTGAAACTTTTTTTCTCTAATTAACCGGCACCAGTTTCCCCTTCTGATACCTCCCGATCTTGGCGGTAATCGCCCCTTCACCATCTTCCTTGAAGGTTTTCAGACCGGTCGTATTATGTTTATCATCAAGGGGCAACACCAATGGAACAGCCTGCCGGATCTTAAGGGCGTCCGTAGTCGTTCCTGCCTTTTGCATGGCCTGGAGGATGATGTGGACACTGGCGTAGCAATTCACACCAAAGCCGGCTGCCGGTTCCTTATAGCCCATGGCCGGGTACAATTGGGTCCGATAACGGGCCACCGCAGCAGGTGGAGGAATCATATTAGTATACTCGACCCGTCTTAAAAATCCTTCGATCAAATCAGGACCGGTGAGTTTCTCACCCGCAGCCGCAAAGCCCGTGGAAACGACAAAAGGCGTCTTGATCCCCAATTCATGGGCCTGTTTGATCACCCCGGCCGAGGCCTCGTCATAAGCCGTAAGCAAGATCACGTCCGGGTTGGCGGCCTTGATCTTGGTCAGTTGCCCCCGGAAATCGGTCTGAGTACGCTGGTCCAGCCACTCGTTGGCAGCCATTTTGACCCCCAGCTTTTCAAAGGCCCCCTGGTAGGCCTTGACTGAGGATTTCCCATAATCACCCGTATCGGAGATCATGGCATAACTTTTGGCCTTTAAAATTTTCACGGCCTCCCGGGCCAGCCCTATGGCATCTTCATCAATGGTCTGTTGATGCCGAAGGACCAGTTTGTTTCCCTTCTTGGTCGCCTCAGGAATTTTGAAAAAACCGATCAGCAGGACACCCATCTTTTCATTTCTTTCCAGCATGGCCATAACGGATCCACTGATATTTTGAATAATAACAGGAACCTCATATTTATCTTTCAGGCGTTGCATCCCGGCTACGGCCTTGGCGGCCACCCCTTCATCATCATAGCTCTGGATATTCACCTTATACTTCTTCCCGGCCACCTCCACCCCGCCGGCGTCGTTGATTTCCTTAGCGGCGATCAGTGCACCATGTAAGGCGTCAATTCCAATGGCCGCTGCCCGCCCGGTCAGCGGACCGGTATAACCGATGTTGATCTCCTGAGCAAATACCGGCCCCTGGAAGATGAAAAACATGGTTAACATAAAAATAATTGCTGCTGTTCTTTTCATGATCCCTCTCCTTGTCTTTCCCATTTTTAATGATCTTTAGTCAGGCAGGATGCCTGACCTATTTTTTCCGAGCTTAGACATTTGCAAGAAGCTCATTAAGAGGGTACTCCCCCACTCCTTGTTTCCCCTCGCCTCGTGCCTCTCCTCTGCTTTTTCTTTCCGCAGTAAGCGTTCATGCCCATTTGGACACCACGAAACATGAAAATGGTTTTACTCCGAACTCTTAACTCCGAACTGATTTACCGGACCTTGAACCGTTTTTTCTTTAAAACCCCAGCATCTTCCCCACCACCGATTTCATCACCTCCGTAGAACCGGCATAAATGGTTTGGACCCGCACATCCCTGGCAAAGCGGCAGATGGGATATTCCTCCATATAACCGTATCCACCAAAGAGTTGGAGGCAGTTGTAGGCCACCCGGTTGGCCATCTCGGCCACCCAGGACTTGGCCATGCAAACCTTTTTGGTAATGTCGATACCGGCGATGTGTTCCTTGATCAAGGCATCAACAAAGGTTCGGCCCAGTTCGATCTCCGTGGCCATTTCGACCAGCTTGAAGGTGTTGTGCTGGAACGACCCGACCGGTTTGCCGAAAATCTCCCGCTCTTTACAATACTGAATGGTCAGGGCCAGCATGGCCTCGGCCATGGCCTGAGATCCGGTTACCGAGAAAAGCCTCTCCCGCTGCAGTTTTTCCATCAGATAGCGGAACCCTTTGCCTTCTTCCCCTAAAAGGTTCGCCACCGGGACGCGGCACTCCTCGAAAATCAGCTCGGCCGTATCCTGGCTGTGCATACCCATTTTATTCAGTTTTCTCCCCCTGGAAAAACCGGAGGCGCCCTCTTCGACACCAATAAGACTGATCCCCTTGTAACCGGCCGCCGGATCGGTCTTGGCGGCCACAATAACCAGGTTTGAATTGAGGCCATTGGAAATGAAGGTCTTTTGGCCGTTGAGGATATAGTCCTCTCCGTCTCTTTTGGCCGTTGTTCGGATGGCCGCCAGATCGGACCCGGCATTAGGCTCGGTCATGGCAATGGCCGTGATGATCTCACCGCTGACACAGCCTGGCAGCCATCTTCTTTTTTGATCCTCATTGCCGTAGGTATCAATATAGGGTACAATAACATTGCTGTGCAGGGAGTGGGCGAATCCGACATAATCCCTTCGGCTCATTTCCTCGGCCATAATAATGGAATATTCCAACCCGGCACCGGCCCCTCCATACTCTTCGGCCACCCAGGGACAGAGATAGCCGTTTTCGCCGGTCTTGTGCCAAACCGCTTTGGGAACAATCCCGTCTTCTTCCCATTGTTCATAATAGGGGGCGATTTCCTTATCCAGGAATTTTCTGAAGGCCTCGCGAAAAATTAAATGTTCTTCCTGAAACAGTCCTCTTTCCATTTTAATCAGTCCTCCTCACCCCCTTCCGACAATCGAAATGGCCGCCACGTTTTTCCAGGGGAAGCCCCCCAAATTATGGGTCAGGCCTAATCGGGCATTTTTAACCTTCCGCTCTTCAGGAACCCGGTCCAGCAATTGTTCATACATGGCATAGACCATCCGGAGTCCCGAGGCCCCAATGGGATGGCCGAAACATTTCAAGCCGCCATCCACCTGGCAGGGCACCTGGCCCTTCAGATCGAAAAACCCGCTCATAATATCTTCATAGGCCCCTCCCTTGGGGGAGATGTGCAGGTCTTCCATGGTGACCATTTCCGTGATGGAGAAACAATCATGGACCTCCATCATGCTGATTTCCTGCCTGGGGTCTTTTATTCCTGCTTCGTTATAAGCCATGGTGGCCGCCCGCCGGGTGGTGGCGAAATGGGACCCGTCCCATTTCGTGAACATCTCCTCCTCTCCGGAACTGCAGACCACCTGAATGGCCTTGATAAAGACGATATCCTGATTCCTCTTCAAACTTCTGGCGATCTCCGGAGTGGTCACTATGGCGGCCGCCGATCCGTCGCTCACCCCGCAGCAATCAAAAAGTCCCAGGGGATAGGCGATCATGGGGGCCTTCTTGGCCTGTTCTTCGGTGATCACATTCCTTAAATGGGCCTTGGGATTCATGGCCCCATTGGCATGGCTCTTCACCGACACATGGGTAATGGCATCCTTGATTTTCTCCATGGAGATACCCCACTTGGCGCTGTAGGCCGTGGCCAATTGGGCAAACATCCCCGGGGCGGTCATGTTGGCCGCTTCCATGCGGGCATTAACGCCCCGGCCGGCCCCGCCGGGCAGACCGCCGTAGCCCGTGTCCTTCAGCTTCTCCACCCCCAGGGCCAGGACAATATCATAGGCTCCGGCGGCCACGGCATAGGATGCGGCCCTCAAGGCCTCCGTGGCCGTGGCACAAAAATTTTCAACCCTGGTGGCGGGGACAAAGGGCAGTTTCAAGGCCAGGGACAAAGGCAAGGACGCCTTGCCCACGTTGACCTCGTCAAAATGGGTCCCCAAATAGGCCGCCTGGATCTCTTTCTTTTCTATACCGGCATCGGCCAGACATTCCGTAAAGGCCTCAACCATCAAATCCTCGGCACCGCTTTCCCAACGCTCCCCGAAGCGGGAACAGCCCATGCCCAGAATGGCCACCTTATCTTTGATTCCACTTGCCATTTTATTTGTCCTCCTTTACCGGGACCGCCTTCCAGAAGTACCCGGAAATGTCCCGTTTCTTATCATAATATTTTCTTCTGAAACTGAAGGTCACCGGCAGGCCGGTGGCCATTTCCGCCAGGGTGCAATCGACAAAGTCAAAATAATACTTGCCCCCCCCTTCGAATTCCACGGCCCCGTAGATGGCCGGAGGATTGTAGGAAGCGGCCAGCATGTCTCCGGTAAAACTGACTACCTGTCCTTTCTTATCGGAAAAGAGATATTCTTCCATCTGGTCGACGGCCCCACACTCGGGATTAACACAGATTTTCTGGGCCGGTAATTGGGGAGTCCCGCATTTTAAACACCGGGAGCCCCAGAGTCCCAGGACCTCTTTACGCTTGCGCCACAAAGCGGTCCATCTGGTCCAGAGATCCTCCTCACTCCGAAGCCCCATCTCCGCCGGCAGGATATCCCGCCAGACCAGGTATTTTTCATAAACATCCAATTCCGCCCGGTTGGCCAGGGAACCCGAAATACCGCGGCCGCTTTTTTTGTTCAGGATGTTTTCAGTGACCTCAAAACAAAGGGCATCACAGCCGCTGCCGAAGCTCACCACTAACAGCCGGTCTCCCGGCCTGGCCCCTTCCAGGGCACCGGCCAGCATAACCAGACTTTGGGCCGCTCCGCAGTGGCCGATCTGTTCCTGGTAATTCCCCTGATCCATCTCGGCGGTAATCCCCAGCATCTTATTGAGTTTTTTACGCTCCGCCCCATAATGGCAGTCGTAGATGACCTTGGCAAAATCCTGGATCTTCAGGCCGTATTTGGAAAGGAACCCCTTGATTACCTCAGGTAAAAAATGATCATAACCCAGATCCCGAATCCATCGGTCTTCCCACTTCCGATCGAACCTCGCAAAGGCCCCGCGGTAGTGATCGCCGAAATCATAGGTGATCGAATAGGAGCCCTTGAATTCGGCGATCACCTCTCCATTCCCGACGATAAATCCTGCGGCAGCGTCGCCAAAGATCATCTCTTCCCCGGAGGCCGGCCTTCCCATTCGGGAATCGGAAGCACAAACCATAATGGTATTGGCACCGCCGGCCGCGACACTTTCCAGGGCGGCCAGCAGCGCCGTTGTCCCGGCTTTCAGCCCGCCGCCGAAATCCGCGGCCCGTACTTGATCTTTGAGTCCTAAAGCCGCCGTGCAAATGCCGGCATTGAGCCGCTCCTTATAGGGCATGGTGGTCGAGGCGAAATAGAGTCCATCCACCTTCGACCTGTCCATCCCGCAGAGGCTGTCTATTCCCGCGGCAACGGCCATGGTGATGCTGTCTTCATCAAAATTGGCTACCGCCTTTTCGCCTCTCATATTCGAAGCGGTCGAAGGGTCCATCCAGCCCATAGCCTGAAATATCTTCCGACGATCCAGCCGGTAACGAGGCACATAGCCTCCATAAGACACGATTCCTGTCATTGTTTTTCCCTCCATATCTGTAATGAATGTCGATTCTTAAGAATTGATCCTCATTCTGAATTTTGGCTTCTGACTCCTGAATTCATGAATTTCAAAGGTGCTGCCCTTCAAATTGCCTTTTCTTCCTTCAATCGTATCAGATCTTACGGTTCATAGCCGAGAAGCCAGCAGTAAATGGATTCATTGTCTTCTCCCAACAAAGATGCCCGTTTAGCCACCCGGCCCGGTGTTCTCGATAGTTTGATATCCACCCCTGGAACCGGAATTTTTCCGGTGACGGGATAGTCGAGTTCGATCAGCATTTCCCGGGCCTTAATTTGCGGCACCTCCAGGGTCCGGGAGACATCATTGACCGGACCGCAGGGGATACCGGCTTCATCCAGTATTCGCATGGCTTCGGCTATCGTTTTATCTCTGATCCAATCCCCCAGGATCGGATCAATGGCCTCATAGTTCCGGTAGCGTTGCAGATTATCTTTAAAGCGCGGATCTTTAGCCAGATCCTCCCGACCCAGGACCCGGCACATGCGCCGCCACATACTATTGCCGACGATATTGATCATCAGGTAGCCGTCTTTTGCCGAGGCACTGCAGCAATAGGCATAGAACCCCCCATTACCGACTTGTTTTCGCAATTCACCCAGGAGCAGGTATTCGGCCGCACACCCCACGGAGCCCACTATGGAGAAGGCCACGTCAAAGAGGGCAATGTCGACAAGCTGCCCCCGGCCGCTCGTCTGACGCTCCACATAGGCCATCATAGCCCCGAAAGCGGCCCGGGCCGCTGTATTGAAATCGATATAAGGGAGGGCGGCCCTGAGGGGCGGCAATCCCGGATATCCGGTGAAGGGCATGGAACCGGACATGGCCTGGGCAATGGCATCAAAGCAAGGCCGCTCCGCATAAGGGCCGTTCTGCCCGAAGCCGGATATGGCCACAACGATCAAAGCCGGATTGATCCTGCTCAAACGCTCATATTCGAGGACCCGGGCCTCTTCCGATCCTTTAGGAGAATTGTGCACCAGGATATCGGCCTTTTTAACCAATTCCTCTAAAAGTCGCTTTCCCGCTTCGGACTTTAAGTTTAAGGTGATATTTTTCTTGTTTCGCTGTATCGTCAAACCGAAGGACATGGGCTGGCCGTCCGGCGAATAGGGGCCCAGTTCACGATCCACCTTACCCATCGGCGGCTCCACCCGGATGACCTCGGCCCCATGATCCGCCAAAAGCATACAACAATAGGGGCCGGCGATATAGCTTCCCAGATCCAAAACCTTGATCCCTTCAAGCGCTCTACTCATTTAACTAAAGACCCCTTCTTGCTCCATCCTTTTATACTCCTCCTCCGAATAGCTTAATCCGCCGATAATCTCTTTGGTGTGTGTCCCCGAAGGAACCCCTATAGAGGTGTATTCTTTAGGGGCATGAGAAAACTTAATCGGGTTAGCCAGCTGCCTGACCTTGCCACCCTCCGGCAGTTCTATATCGATGACCATCTGACGTTCTTTGGCCTGGGCGCTGTTTAAGGCTTCCGAAAGACCGAGCACCGGCTCCACACAGGCATCGAAGTCCCTGAAAATTTCTCTCCATTCATCCCTCGTTTTTGATTTAAAAATGGCGCGAACTTCAGCCTTGACCGTTTCAATATTTTTGGGAGCAATGCCGCCAGATATAAGATCCGGACGCCCGATGGCTTCACAAAAGGCTTTAAAGAACTGGGGTTCCAGGGCACCAAGACTCATATATTCCCCGTCTTTGGTTTCATAAAAATCATAAAGGGTCCCCCCGTTCAGCCGTTCCCTTTCCCGGACCGGCTCTGTCCCGTCCACCAGGCAAGAAACCCCGGATGCAATATTAAAGGCCATCACCCCATCCATCATGGCTAGGTCTATATATTGTCCTTCCCCGGTTTCCTTTCTATGGATGACGGCCGCCAGAATACCGATAACCGAATGGAGTGAACCGGAAGCGATATCGGCAATCTGCATACCCGTCAGAGACGGACCGCTTTCTTTTTTCCCTGAATAAGCCGGAAGTCCAGCCAGAGAAAGATAGTTAATGTCATGACCGGCCCTTTTTCTTAAGGGACCGGTCTGTCCATAGCCGGTTAGCGAGCAATAGATGACGGCCGGATTAATTTTTTTCAGGCTTTCATAATCCAATCTCAGTTTGCCCATCACACCCGGTCGAAATTGTTCGATGACCACATCATATTCGGCGATCAACTGTTCAACAATCCTGACGGCCTTGGGATTTTTAAGGTTTAGATTGATCGACTGCTTACCCCGTGCCAGGTAGGCCCAGAGCGCTGAAATTTCAGTCTCAGGAATAAAAGGTGTTCTGGTCTCTATAGGGTCCGGCCTGGTGCCTGAACCGACCCGCAAAACCGTGGCCCCCATATCGGCCAGATATAATGTTGCAAAAGGACCGGGCAGAAGGCTGGAAAAATCCAGAATTTTTATTCCGCTGAGCGGTCCGCTGTTACTGTAGTGACCCATTTTTCGTCCTTTTTAATTTCAATCTATTGTCAGGCAAGATGCCTGACCTATTAGACATCTCGGCCAGCAGATTCTGGACCAGTTGAAAAGAGGCGATGGGCTTGCCGAAGAGGATCTTCATAAATTTATTGGCCTCTTTTCTGCCTGGCCATCAGGGTAGTGGTCGTCCCTTTCTGAACGGTCTCTCCCTTTTGATTGACCACTTCCTTTTCAAGGACCAGGATCCCCCGCTCCGGATTGGAAGTCTCCCGCAGTTCCTTGACCCGCTGGACCACATGGATGGTATCCCCGATGCGGACGGGCAGGAGAAAATTCCAGGTCAGGCCCAGAAAGGCAATGACGGTTCCTTCCATGATCCCCAGCATCTGGGACAGTCCGGTATGGATCACCAGGCCCAGCATGCCGTGGGCAATCCGCTCGCCGAAAGGGGTCGTTTTGGCGAATTCGGCATCGGTATGCAGTTGGTTGGTATCCCAGGACAGGGCGGCGAAATTGACTATATCGGTTTCAGTCACCGTCCGGCTCTTAGTAATGAATTCCTGGCCAAGATAGAAATCGTCAAAATAATGGGGGGCCATAAAAAAATCTATTCCTTTCCGTATTGCTCCCGTAAAATTCTTTTCAAAACCTTGCCGCCAAAGGTCCCTTTGGGCAGTTCCTCCAAAAAGATGACCGAGGTGGGCTTCTTATGACTGGCCAGATGGCAGCGGCAGTGTTCGATGACTGCCGCTTCCGACAACTCCGCCCCTTTTTTAGGGACCACGATGGCCCGGATGGATTCTCCCCATTTGACATGGGGGACCCCGATGACCACCCCTTCGGAGATATCCGGATGGCGGGAAAGGACCTCTTCTATTTCACTGCAAAAGACATTAATCCCCCCGGTCTTGATCATGTCCTTGATCCGGTCGACCATATAGAGAAAACCCAGGTCATCGTATCGGCCCACATCCCCGGTGTGCAGCCAGCCCCCCCTTAAGGTCCGGGCGGTTTCTTCGGGGTTTTTGTAATACCCTTTGAAAACCGTGGGCCCGCGGACGATAATTTCCCCCTCTTCTCCAACAGGCCTGTCCTGATCAGACTCATCCACGATACGCACCTCGGTGCACATATAAGGGCGGCCGACACTCCCCCATTGACGGGGTCTGTCCGTAGGTTTTAAAACGGTCACTGCCGGCGAGGCCTCGGTCAAGGCATAAGAGCCGTACAGCTCGCCGTTGGGCCAGAGATATTTTTGGATATCTTCTTTTAAATCCGGATGCAAAAAACCTTGAGAGCAAAACCAGCGCTTCATGGAAGACGTGTCCCGGGGACGTTTGATATTGGCCTCCAGGAGCATCCTGAAGATGGTGGGATTGCCGACGATAAAGGTGGTCCGTTCTTTTTCCACCACATCCAGATAAGTATCCGGGTTAAAGGTTTTGCTGCCGATGAAGGTCCCGCCGGCATACATGTAGGCCAGAAAACGGCTTAAGGCCGCCGTGTGGTACATCTGCATGGGATAATAGACACTATCTTCCGGGGTGGGGCTTTGATTTTCAGTGGTCACACAAATGATATTCCAGAGTAAATTCTTATGGGTCAGTATCGCCCCTTTGGAACGGCCGGTGGTCCCTCCTGTGAACAGGATAAAGGCTTCGTCTTCTTCCACCAGAGGGATTTCCGTTTCTTTATCCTGGCTTTGCCGAAGCAGCTTTTCGTAATCCAGGGCAAAAGAAGGGCAATTCCCGCCCAGACAGACAAAGGTTTTTATCTGTGGAAGCCGACTGCGTATTTCTTCTACCGTACCGGAAAAATCAGAGTGAAAGATCAGGACGTCGTTGTCGGTGAATTCGGCCTGATAACACTTATCCTGCAAAGTGGCCCGGGCGTCGATAGGTACGGTGACCAGGCCGCATTTTAGATTTCCCAGATAGACTTCCATTAAAGCCAGACAATTATTGGCCAAGGTGGCTACATGACGGCCCTTTTCCAAACCCAATCCAATAGCCGCCTGGGCCCAGCGATTAACCCGTTCATTCATCCGGCCATAGGTGATACTTTTTTCATCATCCATACAGGCCGTTTTGTCCGGAAATTTTCGGGCCGAACGGGCAAATGCCTCACCGAGAGTCATTTCCATAAGATTCCTCCAAATATGAATATCGAAATTCTCCTTTTCCTCATATTTTTTATTTATTCAACAGCGGCAATATCTCCCTGGCCTCTGCTACCGTAGCGGGTTCATACCCCAATTCCCGGATGATGCGCACCGCCTTTTCCACCAATTCGGCATTGCTTTTGGCCAGGACCCCTTTGGACAGGTAAACATTATCTTCAAAACCGACCCGGAAATTTCCCCCCATAAGGACAGCCATAATCCCCATGGGGATCTGATGGCGGCCGATACCGATAGCCTGCCAGGTGTAGCCCTCGGGCAGGCTTTCCTTCAGGGCCAGGAGATTTTTAAAGGTGGCCGGAATCCCGCCCAAAACCCCAAGGACAAAACTGAATTGATAGGGGGGTTCCAATATCCCGCCCTGGCGGATCCAGACCTCTACATTATTAATCATGGACAGATCATAGACTTCAAACTCGGGCATGACCTTGATCTCTTTCATCTTCCGGGCATATAGCTCCATGACTTCCGGAAGATTGGGAAAGAGGTTCCGGCCGAAATTCATGGAGCCGGCATTCAAAGAGGCCGAATCGGGTTGGAGTTCCAGGACCGGTTTCAACCGCTCCTCCGGTGTGAGGCCCAAGCGGGTTGCCCCGCCGCCCGAGGTGATCTGGGTAATGATCGGGCAGGCCGCCCGGATGGCCTCAAGATTGGCCCGGAAGACCTCGATGTCCGGCGTGGGTTCACCGGTATCGGGATTCCTGGCGTGGAGGTGCACCACGGCAGCCCCGGCCTCATAAGAGCGACGCGCTTCTTCGGCCACTTCTTCCGGCGTAATCGGAAGATTGGGATTGTTTTTCCGGGTCGGTATACTGCCTGTGGGGGCAATGGTGATGATGACTTTCCGGGACATTTATGGCCTCCGCGATTGATGTGTATTAAATTACTTTTAAAAGGGATTAATTGGATTTTTTTACCCTTCGACAAGAAAGGGGAAAATACAATCCTGATTAACTCGCAAAAACTCGTCATTCCCGCGAAGGCGGGAATCCAGTCAACTCGTGACTGCTTAAAAGCACTGGATTCCCGTTTTCACGGGAATGACGAATATGCGCGCATAGGGACTTTTTATGAATTTGTCAATCCTGTCAATCCCGTAAATCCTGTCAAAAAAATTATTCGTACGGTTCAAAATAAAAATCCGTGATGGTCCCCTGCCGTTCTTCACGAAAGACGGCCTTGACTTTTGTCCCCACCCTGATCCGGGCCACATCTTCCACTTCCATATTGGCCATGAGCAGAAAATCGGTTCCATCTAATTGCACATAGGCGCAGACAAAGGGAACTTTTTTAATAAAGGCACTGGTGGAGATATACTGGACCGTAAAGGTCTTGATCACCCCGGTCCCGGTCAAAGGCACCCATTCGGTAGGCTGATAGCACAGGGAACAATGGGCCCTGGGAGGGCAGTAGACCTTGCTGCATTGGGGGCATTTGGCCCCGTAAATTTTCTTGTTTTCCCGCAGTTCCCTGAAAAACCGGGATTGTTGGCCGTAACTGTACTTATAGATGACCTCCATCTTGTCAGGTATCTCCAGGGGTTGGTCCATAGGGACTTGGCCTGACAACTCTTTTTCAAATTCCCGCTTCAGATATTCAATGGGGATGCCATATTTTTGATGCTCAAAAGCATACCATTTTTCCCGTTCCTGCTCGTTCATGATCAGCCCTCCCTTTCCAAAACCAGACAAACCGTCCAGGTGCAAAGGGTCCCGCCGATACTTTGCACCAATCCGCGGCGGGCATTTTCGACCTGCCGTTCTCCGGCCTCTCCCCGCAATTGCAGGGCTACTTCATAAGTCTGCATGATGCCTGTGGCCCCTACGGCATGGCCGCAGCCGATCAAACCGCCGCTCAGGTTGACCGGCAATTTTCCTCCGGCCATGACCACCCCTTCATCGATCAACCGTCCCCCCTGCCCTTCTTCACAAAAAAAGCAGTCTTCATAGGCCATAATCTCGGTACCGGTAAAGGCGTCATGCAGTTCCGCTAAATCCAAATCTTCCAGGGGGTGGGTAAGGCCGGCCATGCCGTAAGCCTTTTGAGCCGCCAGCCGGGAAGATTCGAAGGTATGGATGTTGGGCCGGTTTCCGGGTATGACATAGTCGGTGGAAGCCCCCACTCCGGTAATCCAGACCGGTTTGGGGCTTATTTTCCGGGCAACTTCCTCGGAGGCCAGGATGACCGCCGAAGACCCTTCGGTATAGAGGCAATTGTCATAAAACCGGAAAGGCTCGACGATCTTTTTGGAATTCAAGACCTCCTCCACCGTCAGGACCTTGGGCGATTGGGCAATGGGATTCTTGGTGGCATTGAAATGATTCTTCACCGAGACCTTGGCCATCTGTTCATCGGTGGGGTTGCCGTATTTTTCCCGGTGGGCGATGACCGCCAGTGCAAAGCCCGAGGCGGCGGTGCGGCCGGCCGGGTTGTCATAAGTCATGTCAGCCGTATAGAGGATGGCCCGCAGGACCTCCGGGGTGGCGGACTGAAATTCATAGTTGTAGCAATCGGCGCATTTTTCCACCCCCAGGACCAGACAGATGTCATAGAGGCCGCTGGCCACCTCGGCGTAGCCGATGCGCAGGGCCGCCCCGCCGGTGGCCCCGCCGGAATTGACCCGCACCATGGGCTTTAAGCCCAGTCCCAGATAATCGTGGACAAAGGCGTCAGGCTGGTATTGACGCTGAAACAAATCGTTGTAGATCCCGTAGACGGCACAATCGATATCCAGCCGACTGAGTCCGGCATCCTCCATGGCCATCCTGGCCGCATCGAAGGCCAGCTCATAATAGGTCTTGTCCACCCAGCGGGCCTTGAACTTGGTGGTCCCCATCCCCACAATGCCGACTTTTCTCATAAGTCCCCCCTAAAAAAGGTTCTAGGTTGAGGGTTTAAGGTTTGAGATTTTACCTTACACCCTGCACCTTATACCTTGTACCTTTCTTTCATCCCCCCAAATACGCCTTTCGGATGTGTTCATCATGGATCAGGTCCGAAGCCTTTCCTTCCAAAACAACCGATCCCGTTTCCAACACATAGGCCTGATGGGCCAGGCGCAGGGCCATTTGGGCATTTTGCTCAACGATGATGATACCCACATTCCTCTGGTTGATCTCGATGATTATCCGGCTTAATTCCTGGACCATTATGGGAGCCAAACCCATGGAAGGTTCATCTAAAAGGAGTAACCGCGGTTGGGACATCAAGGCCCGGCCAATGGCCAGCATCTGTTGTTCTCCTCCACTGAGACTCCCGGCCCTTTGAGCCTGTCTGTCCCGCAAAACCGGAAAGTGCTCAAAGAGCTTTTCCAGGTCCATCCGGATCTCTTTCTTATCCTTGCGGCGAAAAGCCCCCATTTTCAGATTTTCGAGAACGGTCATGAACGGGAAGACCCTTCTGCCTTCAGGGACATGGGCGATTCCGCGATGGACAATTTCCTGTGGAGAAAGACCATGAATCTTTTTTCCTTCAAAAAAAATCTCCCCTTCTGCCAGGGGGACCAATCCGGATATAGCCCGTAAGGTCGTGCTTTTTCCGGCGCCATTCGACCCGATGAGGGTAACGATATTCCCAGTCTCGACTTGTAAGGAGATTCCCTTCAGGGCCGGGGCGGCTCCGTAAGAAACCTTCAGGTTCTGCAAAGAAAACCAGGATAGTTGGGTCATACCGGAACCTCGCTTCCCAGATAGGCCTCAATTACCTTGGGGTCCCGTTGGATCTCCTGGGGAGGACCTTCAGCGATCTTTTGTCCATAATTAAGGACGACTATCCGGTCACTGACACCCATGATGGCCTTCATATCGTGTTCCACGATCATCAGGGTGATCCCCCTGTCCCGCAGACCCCGAATCAAATCGATAAACCTTCGGGACTCCTCCGGGTTCATTCCGGTCAGAGGCTCGTCCAGCAGCAGCAACCGGGGCTGGGCCGCCAGGGCAATGGCCACCCCCAAGGCCCGCTGAAGGCCATGGGGCAGATTATGGGCCAGATCTTCCCTGACGGCTAAAAGGCCCAGATACTCCAGGATTTCCTTGCTGTGCCTCTCGACGGCTGCTTCACTTGTTTTGGCCCGCACTTGGTTTAGAAGAAGTTCCAGGAAATTGGCCTTGATCATCAGGTGGTGGGCAATAACCACATTTTCCCAAACCGTCCGGTTCTTGAATAGATTGGTTCCTTGAAAGGTGCGTACCAAACCGAATTGGGCGATCTTGTTGGGCCGAAATCCGGTAATATCCCGGCCATTAAAAAAGACCCGGCCGGCCGAAGGGGAAAAAAATCCGCTGACCACATTAAAAAGCGTAGTCTTGCCCGAACCATTGGGTCCCAGCAGCCCAAGGATTTCCCCTTCATTAACCTGGAAACTCAAATTCCAAAGGGCCGCCAGCCCGCCGAAGTTTTTGGTTACATTTTCGATAGTTAAGAGCATCGATTTTTGAATCCTTGGATCAAAAATACGAATATCGAATATCGAACACCGAATTTCGAATCATGAAGTAACAAAGACTCAAGGTTTCGGTTTAAGGTTCAACGTTGAACATTGAACCTCGCTTTTATTTCCTTCGACATTCATTATTCGTTATTCGATATTTTCATTCTTTGTGGCCTTTTTTTCTTCCCAACCGCGCCGGCAGCGTAATCAATCCTCCGGGCAGCAAAAACATGACCAGGATCAGAATAACGGCGTAAATCACCGGTTCATATTCCTTGGTTTCCCGTAAAAATTCAGGCACCAGGGTCATAAAAAATGAGCCCAAAAGGGGTCCGAAAACACCGCCGACCCCTCCGACGATGACAAAAAGGAGGCAATAAACGGATTGCCAGATGGTAAAAAACTCCGGACTGGCAAAATTATAGTAATGGACGTAAAAACTTCCACTCAACCCGGCGAAAAAACAGCCCAGACAGAAGGCAATCAGTTTGTATTTCATTATATTGATACCAAAGGATTGGGACAGATCGTCGCTTTCGTGAATGGCTGAAAAAATTTTTCCGATCCGGCTTTTATCAATACCCCTCATGACCAGAAAGGTCACTAGTGATATAAATAAAATCAGATAGTAGAAAGGGACCCGGCCGCTGAAAGGGATGGAAAAAAAAGGGGAGGGAGAGGGGATACCGGGAATCCCGCCGGACCCCCCTAAAAAACCGGGCCAGTTGACGATGATCAAGCGGACGATCTCGGCAAAGGCAAAGGTGATGATGGCAAAATAAACCCCTTTGATACGCAAGGTCGGATAGCCGATCAAAAGCGCCACCAGGGCCGCGATCAGGCCGGCCAGCGGCAGGGCCAGCCAGAAGGAAAACCCGGCCTTCATGACCAATAGAGCCGAGGCATAGGCCCCTACGGCCATATAGGCGGCATGTCCCAGGGTCAACTGTCCGGTGGACATGATCAGTCTGACCCCCCAGACGGAAGTCGCCCAGATCCCGGTGGTAATCAGGATGTGTAATATAAAAGGATCCTGGTTGAAGATCGGAAAAGCCGCCAGGAGAATGAATAAAATCAGATACCCCAATTTGCGCTTACCCATGGCCGAACAGTCCCTGGGGCTTAAAGATCAGGACCAGCATAACGATCACAAAGCCCAGGATCTCCGTTACCCCGCCTAAAAAGGTGTTCCCGATACTTTCTACAAATCCCAAGAGAAGACCCCCGGCAATCGCTCCGGGGATGCTGCCCATCCCGCCGATGACCACCACAACCAGGGCCTTGAGCACGGCATGGGTGCCGATGAAAGGATTGACCACAAAAAGGGGGGCCAGCAGGGACCCGGCGGCCCCGGCCAGGGCGGAACTGATGGCCATGCACATCATGAAGGTGGAATTGACCCCGATGCCCTGGAGGGCGGCCGCTTCCTGATCCTGGGCCACGGCCCGCATGGATTGTCCCATTTTGGTGAATTTAATAAACAAGGTTAAAGCGATCATCAGGACAATGGCCATGGCAATGACAAAGATCCTCTCCAGGGAAAGGGTGGCCCCTAAAAACCGGACAACCCCTGAAAAGACCGGCGTTACGGACTGGTCCTTCTCTCCGAAGACCAGAGGAGCCAGGCCGCCGATCAACATGGCCACGCCCAGGGCGATGACCACACTGGGGTCGTGTTGATCCCGGAAGGGCCGGAAGAAGAAATGATAGGTGATGACTCCCAGAAGGGCAACCAGGACCATGCTCAGCAACAGGGCTGAAAAATAATCCATCCCTAACCGTTCACACAGGAGGTAGGTGGCGAAGGCCCCTAACATATAAAAATCGCCATGGGCAAAGTTTAACAGCCGCATGATGCCATAGATCAGGCTGAAGCCGGAAGCAATTAAGGCATAGGTCAGCCCCAGCATCAGCCCGTTGACCAGGACCTGTATAAAAAATGGGAAACTCATTAATCGCCCTTTAATGAATGACCGGCATCATGGTGCCCCGGTTGACCAATTTCCCGTTAATCAGTTCGGAGATATAGACCGGGGTGACGATCTGGTGTTTGATCCCGTAGTATTCCTTGCCCCCGAATCGGGCCTTCCCATAAATTGAATTCCATTCCTCCGTCTTATCCAGTATCTCTTTCACCTTGGTCGTATCCAGACTTCCGGCTTTTTCAATGGCCTGGGCCAGGATCTCCAGGTAGAGGGTATACTTGGGCGTTACCGGATCGAATGGTTTTCCAAACTGGGCCAGGTAATCCTCAACATACTTTTTTTGGGCTTCCGTATTAAAGGCCCCCAACAGATCATGGGTATTGCTGATATGGCCTTCGGCATTCTGAGTCCCGGCGATCTTGCAGAATTCTGGCGGGTCGATGGTCGTCGCCGCAAAGGTCTTGCCTTTGAAACCCAACTCCCGGGCCTGTTTGACGATCAGGGCCTGATCACCAGGAGGGGCACCGGTAAAGTCGATGACATCCGGATTCTGGAGGATGAGTTTATTCAGGAGGGGATAGAAATCCGAGGTCCCCCGTTCATAAAATTGGGAGAAGACGATTTTGAGATTGTTCTTTTCGGCGTTCCGTCGGCAGTCCTTCTCCACCGACCAGCCGCTGGCATCATTGGGCTCGATAAAGGCCACGGTCTTTGCTTTCGGATAATTTTTGACCAGCCAGGGATACATGGCCGGCAGGATCTCATTGGAGGTCAGGACCATGCGGTAGCTGTAGGGTTTATCCGGAGACAGGACCTCTTTGGCAAAGGAATTGAGGAAAAAAAGAATTTTTTTGGGCTCCGTAATGGGCTGAACGGCCAACAGGACCGCGGAAGATTGAGAACCCAGGATAAATTTCACCCCGTCCCGGTTGACCAGTTTTTCTGCAGCCATCCGGCCGGTGGCGGCATTAAACTTATCGTCCTCCCAAATAATCTCCAAACGGTATTTATCACCAGCCACATTCAAACCACCCCGGCCATTAATCTCCTTCTGGACAATGGTTATAGCCCTCTGGGCGGCAATACCCCAGACCGCCCCTTTCCCGGACAACGGGAAAATCGCCCCGATCTTAAGGACTTTTTCGGCCGCAGAACAGACCAGCGGGGTCAGAAAGAAAATTCCGATGAAGAAACATAAACAAAAAATGCCCAGGCTGCTTTTCATACAATGCTTTGCTTCTTTCATTTCTTTGATCCTCCTTTGGTTTAGTTCTAAAATAATGTTGATTACTTTTCAGTTTTTACTCCGAACTCCGAACACCGAACTCCAAACTTTATTTCATCCCTTACAACCCCAACTCATTGGCAATAACCAGATGCTGAATCTCGGAAGTGCCTTCCGTGACGGTAAAGAGCCGTCCGTCCCGCCAGAAACGCTGAATGGGGTACTCCATCATATAGCCGTAGCCCCCATGGATCTGCATAGCATCGGCCAGGATCTTCTGGAGAATTTCAGCGGTGAACAATTTAACCATGGAGGACTCTTTGCGGACCTTCTTCCCCTGGTCGTACATCCAGGCCACCCGATAGGTATAGCTGCGCATGATATCCAGATACATGGCCATTTCGGCAATGCGGAAACGGTTGATCTGGTATTTTCCGATCGGTTTTCCGAATTGGATGCGCTCTTTGGCATATTTGGCCGTTAATTCGTAAGCGGCCTGCCCGGTGCCGGTACAGCGGGCCCCGTAAGTGATGCGGCCCGAGATCAGGGTATCGGCCAACTGGGCAAAGCCGCCCCCTTCTTTTTCTCCGATCATGTTTTTGGCCGACACCCGGCAATCCTCAAAGACCAGTTCTCCGGTCTCGGCAGAGCAGTTGCCCACTTTGTCCAGCTTGCGGGAAACCAGAAATCCCGGGGTGCCTTTTTCGACGATAAACAGGTTGATCCCTTCCCCCCTCCGGGTAGGATCGGTATAGGCGGCCACGATCACGTAATCACAGATAGGCCCGTTGGTGATAAACATCTTGGTCCCGTTGATGATATAGTCATTGCCATCCTTGACCGCTTTGGTTTTTATGGCCGCAGCGTCTGAGCCCACATCCGGTTCGGTCAGCCCGAAAGCCCCGATCTTTTCCCCCCGAATGGCCGGCAAAAGAAAGCGCTCTTTTTGTTCCTCGGACCCGAAACGGAAAATCGGGGCCGTTGCCAAGCCACTCTGGACCATCAGGCTGCCGGCAATACCCACATCGATGCGGCAGAGCTCTTCCACCATGATGCATTCGGTGATCTTATCTCCGCCGCCCCCTCCCATCTCCAGGGGATACCGGGGGCATAAAAAAGCCTGTTCGCCCATTTTCTTAAAGAGTTGTATGGGAAAAGTGTGTGTCGCCTCGGCTTCATCTACCAAAGGGACGATCTCTCTTTCGGCAAATTCCCGGATGGCCTCCCGGAACATCCGATTCTCTTCGCTTATTTCAAAATCCATCTAAGTTTTCCTCCTGAAATAGGTATTTGGCAAGAGGCAATGGGCTATAGGCTATGGGCAGGGACGGGGGATCGAAGGTTTTAGGTTTAACGAAAACCCACCTACCGGATATCTTGTGCTGTTAACCCTTATTCCCGCTCGCCTATTGCCTATCGCCTATTGCCCATAGCCTGTTTTTTTCATCCTCTTTCATTCCCCAAAATGGCCACGGCGCTAATCTGGGGCGGTCCGCCGAAGGTATGGGCCAGACCCAGCCTGGGGTTCTTGATCTGCCGTTCAGGCAGATCCGCCTTGCCCTGTAATTGTTTATAGACCTCATAGGTCATGCGCAATCCGCTGGCCCCGACCGGATGTCCGAAACACTTCAACCCGCCGTCGACATTAACCGGCAATCCCCCCTGGCGGGTAAAAAACCCGGAGTCCACGTCCTCTTTGGCCCTGCCCCTGGGACTGAAGCCGAAATCTTCATAGATCAGCAACTCGGTAATGGAAAAGCAGTCGTGGACCTCGGCCAGACTGAGTTCTTCCCGGGGATTTTTGATCCCGGCCATTTCATAGGCCTTCCGGGATGAGTTGACCAGGGCATTAAAACTGGTCCAACTGAAATCGGGCCTGAAATGAGGAATCATGGCATCGGTCGAGATACCGAAGCCTTTGAGGTAAATCGGATCGGCCCGGAAGGACCTGGCCTTTTCAGGGGTGGTAATGATGGCACAGGCCGCTCCGTCGCTGTTTCCGCAACAATCAAAAAGTCCTAATGGCCAGGCGATGATGGGGGCCTTAAGCACTGTATCCACGGTGATCTGGTTTCTGAAATGGGCCTTGGGGCAGAGACTGCCGTTATCGTGATTTTTGACTTCGATCTTGGCCATGGTTATCTTGCCCTCTTCCATGGGTATTCCATAGGTCTTGAAATAGCGCTCGGCAATCAACCCAAAAGAACCGGGAGAAGTCCGGCGGGCCTCATAAACCGGATGCATCCCCCTCCCCGTACCCAGTCCGGGAAATCCCGTATCTTTCAGTTTCTCCACGCCCAAGGCCATGACCAGATCATAGGCCCCGCTGGCCACGGCCATACAGGCCTCCAGAAGGGCGATGTGTCCGGAGGTACACCAGTTTTCATTGCGGATAACCGGGATGTTCCCCAGCTTCAATCCATCGGCGGCCAGGGAACCGGAAACACCGATGACCGGGGCCATCAAGGTGGAAAGCCAACAGGCCTCCAGGTCCTTGGCCTCTATGCCGGCATCGCCGTAAGCCTCGTACACCGCCTCGATGGCCAAATCCACAGCCCCCATATCCCACCGCTCCCCGAACTTGGAGCAGCCCATACCGATAATGGCCACTTTATCTTTTATGCTACCCATTGGTCACGTCCTCCTTGTTCACCGGCCGCAATTTCCAAAAATAGTTATGTATGCCCATGCCGTCATAAATCCTTCGAAAGGTCAGTTCCACCGGCATCCCTATCTGGACTACCGACGGATTACAGTCGGTCATCATGCCGTAAAAGCGGACTTTCTCTTCCCCCAGATCGGCAATGGTCTGGATCACCACCGGGTCGTCGCTCCGGCCGGCCAGGTTATCTAATGAAAAGGTAAAAACTTCCCCCTGATAATTGGAAATGGGTACTTCTACGAATTGATCCTTTGATTGGCAATGGTAGCAAATCCGTTGAATCGGAAAAGTCGTCTTGCCGCAGGCCTGGCAGCGGCTGCCATGTCCCCTGAGGATGCTGCCGGCTTCCCGCCAGGTTGCCGTGGCCGATGGAAACAGGCGAAAGGGTTCCCCGGGAAGGGTCTCGATCAGTCCCTTATAACTTAAGAAACGGGCATAGGAAGAGAGCATTAACTTTTGCTCCAGGAGTGTTTGCAATTTCCGTTGGCTGCTCCTTTGGCCGATTTCCCCGGTCGCCCTGAAAAGCAGGGCGTCGGCGCCATCGGCATAATTGGCCAGCAGCAGTAAATCTCCCGGTTCGGCTTCTTCCAAAGCAGCCACCAGCATCAGTAAGGCTTGGGCCGCCCCACAATAGCCTATGGAGGAAATCAAAGGGTCCTGGACCTGGGTTTTCATATCAAACCCCAATTTTTTGGCCAACCCCTGAAGGGTCCTTGGGTCCGGGGCCGGGAAAACGGCCCTGGTGATGTCCTTCGGTTCCAGCCCATATTTTTTTAAAATCCCCCGGACGACTTCGCTCATGGTATTGGTATAACCCTCACCCAGGATAAAGCGGCTTTCCCAGGTGCGGACAAAGGTATCTTCCGGATTTCTCCAGACATCATGCATTTCATTACAGATCGAGTATTCCCCCTCAAGGGTTGCCAGAAGATCTTGGTCTCCGATTAAGACAGCCGCCGCCCCGTCCCCGAAACTCTGCTCCTGGTCCGACCTGGGGTAGCCCAGTCGACAGTCGGCAGCAGTGACCAAAGCTCTTCGGGCCGAACCGCACCGGACTGAATCCAAGGCTGCTTTCAAGGCCCCGGTGCCTGCTCGTAAGGAATAACCGAAATCGGCCGTCACCAGTTCCCGGTTCAGATCCAGGGCCGAGGCCATAACCGCCGAATTCATCTTTTCTTTATAGGGAGCGCTGGTGGTAGCAAAAAATAGTCCGTCAATTTTTTCCAGGCTGTCGCCATGCAGGCAATTGCGGGCCGCCTCGACCGCCAGGGTAATGGCATCTTCGTCATTATTGGCCACGGTTCGTTCCCCACCCAGGGAGGAGCGGCCCCAACTGGCTGCGATAAGATTTCGATCTATTCTATACTTGGGCAAATAACTGCCGCATAATTGGATTCCGATCTTACCCATACCTATCCTTTCTTTTTATTTCTGAGAGTTTAAAAACTGAATAAACCGCTCCAGGGCGATCAGGATATGCTCCTTAACCAGGGCCTCCAGGCGGTCGGCATCCTTTTTTATAAAGCAGTCTAAAATCTTTCGATGAACCTGGATGGCATATTCAAATGATTCCTGAACATAAAGATAGGAATACCTGAACCAGATGGCCTGATTTCTCAGGTTGTCCAGGATCTCTATCAGGGTATCGTTTCGACTGGCCCTTATAAAGACATCATGGTACTCGCTGTGATACTTGAGATAGGATTTAAAATTATTATTTTGGGCTGCCTCTCCCATCCTGGTAAAGGCGGTTTCCATTTTTTCAATATCCTCTGGGGTGAGATGGGGAAGGGCTAAGCGGGCGGCCAGGCTTTCCAGATTGGCCCTGACCGGAAAGTTCTCCTCGATGTCCTTCTGGACAATCTTCCGGACGTACGTCCCCTTCCTGGGAATGCTGGTGACCAGACCCTTTTTTTCCAGGATGCGGAAAGATTCCCGGATCGGCGAGCGGCTGACCCCGAATTGCCGTTGAAGCTCATTTTCAACCAGCCGCCCCCCCATTTCGAATTGACCATCCACAATGGCATGGGTCAAAAATTCCGTGATCTGTTCCACCAGAGGGAGGGAAAATTGGGGGCTGAATGCTCTTTTTTTATTTAAAGGGGGCACGTTTATAGGTCCTTTTTTAGTAGACTGTCGACTGACGACTGGTTTAATTTATTATTAATCTTTTGTCAAGTTTTTTTTAACTTTAAACTAAATTCAGAATCCCCCCGGCTTGGTCGGGGGGGTTATTTATAACGGTATCAGAGGGGTTGAAGAAATATTGACAGGACAGGTTTTTGAACTTCAATAAAGGCCTCAAGGCCCCTTTTATTTACCGCAAAAAACCGGGCTCCTCTTCTCTAAAAAGGCCCTTCGCCCTTCATCGAAATCCCGGCTGTTGAAAGCTACGGCCTGCATGGTCGATTCCATCTCCAAAAAGGTATCCAGATCGGCCGGCCAGTGGTTCAGGGCGGACTTGATCATGGCATAGGATTGACCTGGGCCCTGCACCAAACGTTGGGCCATGGCCCGGGCCTCTTCTTCCAGTTTTTCCGCCGGCACCACCCGGTTGACCATTCCCAGGCTTTCGGCCTGGTGAGGATCTATAACGTCTCCGAAAAACATCAGTTCCTTGGCCCTGGGAACCCCGATCCTTAAAGGCAGGAGGTAAAAAAGGCCCAGATCAGGCACCAGTCCTATCTTGCTGAAACTCACAGCAAAACGGGCCTCTTCCGAGGCTATTATAAAATCACAGGCCAGGGCGACGCTGACCCCGGCCCCGGCCGCCACCCCATTAATAGCCCCGATGATCGGCTTCTCCAGTCCCAACATGGTCTTTATCAGGATATGGCCTTTTTTCAGCCGCAGACGGCCGGCCACCGGATTGACCCCTTCCATGGTCCGAATATCCCCGCCGGAGGAAAAGGCCTTTCCGGACCCGGTAAGAATGATAGCCTTCACCGCCTCATCCTCACCCAGTTTCATAAACATTTCGGCCATGGTCATCCGAACCTCTAGACTCAAGGCGTTCCGGACCTCCGGAAGGTTCAAGGTGATCCTGGCTACGCCTTGATTCACATCGAGTAAGATTGGATTTTCATTCATGAATATAGCTCCTTCCGTATCTTTTTAGGATCTTGAAATTCAACAACATTATTAGACAGGATTTACAGGATCATCTGGAAAATACATATAAATCATTTTTTATCCTGTCAAACAATTTTTTAATGGTTGGCCTTCCGGTATCCCAGGGCATCGGTGGCGATGATCATCTTCTGAATATTGGCCGATCCCTCTAAGATCTGGTAGAGTTTGGCATCTCGGAAGAGCCTTTCCACGGCATATTCGCTGGAATAGCCATAGGCTCCCAAGATCCGGAGAGCGCCGTCAGCCACCCTGGAGGCCACGTCGCAGGCGAAGTATTTGGCCATGCTTGTCTCTAAGGTATTATGAGTATTTCCCCCATCCTTTTCCTGGGCGCAACTGTAGGTCATCAACCGGGCCGCTTCCGTTTCCACGATCATCCGGGCCAGCTCTTCCTGAACCATCTGGAATTTTCCTATAGCGTTGCCGAATTGTTCTCTTTCCCGGGCATATTTTACCGCCTCATCAATCAGGCCCTGGCTCACCCCGACGGCCCCGGCGGCAGCCGTCAGCCGGGTATTGTCCAGCCCGGCCATGACGCACTCAAAGCCTTTTCCTTCCAGTCCGCCCAACAGGTTTTCGGCCGGAACCTCGACTTCATCAAAAAAGATCTCCCCGGTGGGGCAGGCCATCCAACCCATTTTTTCCGCCGTGGGACCAGTGCTGACCCCCTTGGATTTCATTTCCACGATCAGAGCGGAGAGTCCCTTATATTTCCTGGATGGATCGGTATAGGCATAGATAATCCCCACATCGGCCACCTGGGCGTAGGTGATCCAGTTTTTGGAACCCGTTAAAATATAGGTATTGCCTTTTTTGACAGCTTTGGTCTTTATCCCGCCCACGTCCGAGCCGGCGTTGGGTTCGGTGATACCGATACACCCCAGGATTTCGGCCTTGACCAGCCTGGATATATATTTTTCCTTTTGGAACTCTGTTCCGAATTGGAAGATTTCCCGGGCCGTGCCCATGGTCTGCATATTAAAGGCGGCCCGTATGGACCCGCTGACCCTGGCGATCTCTTCGGTTACGACCGCATGGGCCAAAAAACCCAAATTAGATCCGCCGTATTCTTCCGGCAAAGGGCATCCAAAAAAACCCAATTCCCCCATTTTAGTAATGATGTCCTTTTGGAAGGAATGATTCTTTTCATCTTCAGCCACCCGGGGCAGAATTTCCGCCCTGGCAAATTTCCGTGCCATTGCACGGAGGGCCTGAACTTCGTCACTTAGTGGATAGTACATTTTTTATTCTCTCCTTAGAAACCTAACATACAATAATCATAAAATATTTGGTATCAGTTTAGCTTTTTGAAAACACATCGACAACTTCTCCGTCATTTCCGTGAAAACGGGAATGACTTAGCGAGAAAGCTTGTAGGGTGGGTGGAGTGAAACGGAACCCACCAATAAACCTGATGGGGTTCACTTCATTTTTTTATTGGTGGGTTTCACTTCGTTACACCCACCCTACAGGAGATCAAAGCTCAATAGATCGAACTTTGAACTACCAACTCGTAACCCGTAACGCGTACCCCCTCTTACAATGGAATATTACCATGTTTTTTGGGAAGCCTGGGTTGTTTTTTCCCTGAAAGCCAATTAAGGGATTTGATCAAGATCGGCCGGGTTGTTTTCGGCTCGATAATATCATTAATGTGCCGCAAAGACGCCGCCCGCAAGGGATTGACATAGCGGTCATAATAATCCCGGTAAAGGGCCTCAACTCTTTGTTCATTCGCCCCGGCCTCGGCCAGTTCCTTTCGGAACAATATGCTGGCCGCCGTTTTGGGGGCCACGCTGGAGATCTCCGCCCCCGGCCAGGCATAGACGAAATCCGCCCCGATATACTGGCTGCCCATGGCGATATAGGCCCCGGCATAGGCTTTCCGGACGATGATGGTTATTTTGGGAACCGTGGCCTCGGCATAGGCGTGAAGCAATTTGGCCCCTTTATAAATCATGCCCCCCTGTTCCATTTCCTTGCCGATCAGATAAGCCGGAGAATCCTGAAAGGTGATGATCGGAATATTGAAGGCATCGCAGAATCGAACGAAACGGGCCGCCTTTTCAGCCGCCTTAATATCAATCACCCCTCCCAGATGGTTCGGTTGATTGGCCACGATGCCGACGCTCTGTCCGGCCAGCCGGGAAAAACCGGTGATCATGTTCCGGGCAAAATCGGGCTTCATTTCCATGAAGGTCTGTTGGTCGAAGATCGGGCCTATAACCTTCTTCATATCAAAGGGCCGATGGGATGCTT
Source organism: Deltaproteobacteria bacterium (assembly GCA_016219225.1). Taxonomy (NCBI): domain Bacteria; kingdom Pseudomonadati; phylum Myxococcota; class Myxococcia; species Deltaproteobacteria bacterium. The sequence goes on along the minus strand of JACRBX010000202.1, from coordinate 14,796 downwards.
CCGGGACGATCCGGTTCAAGACATCCTCACACCGCTCCGGGTCGTCATCATTCGGGAAGTACGGCGTGGGGTCCTGGCAATTCAGGGGCAGAAAATCCAAAAGGTTTCTGGTTTGCTGCAGGACTTCTTCTTCGGTATCTCCCAAAACATCCACCACACCACTCACCCTGGAGTGCATCACCGCCCCCCCCAGCTCTTCATCGCTGATCTCCCTGCCGGTCTGAGCCTTGACAAAAGCCGGCCCGGCAATATAAATGGCGCTACCTTTGGTCATAAGGATAAAGTCCGTAAGACCCGGGGAATAGGCCTGACCTCCGGCCACCACCCCCAGAATAACAGAAATCTGAGGGATCAGACCGGAATAGAGGCTGTTTCTTTTAAAAAGCTGGCCGAACATCTCCATGGGACCTAATGTTTCATGAAGTCGGAGTCCACCGGAGTGACAGATGCCGATGACCGGCGCCCCGGCTTCGGCCGCCGTATCCATGAGGGCGCAGATTTTCTTTCCATGCATCTCCCCATAGGTGCCGCCCAGGGCCAAAAAATCCTGCGCATAAACCGCGACTTTCCTTCCGTTGATCCGTCCGAAGCCCGTAATCACGCCATCGGCCGGAATCTCTCTTTTATCCATTCCGAATTCCCGGTAATGGTGGGTGGCCAACCTGTCCAGTTCGAAGAAGCTTCCGGGATCCAATAGTTTTTGGATCCTTTCCCGGGGCGGGAGCAAGCCTTGTTTATCATCTATGTTATTTTCAACTGTAACCACTACACTCCTATACTATCTTTTCAAGCCTGACCCTGATCAGAAACAGCCACACACGGACCGGCTATCTTCGAACACGGAAAAGGGTTTTAAAATATAATGGTTAAGGTAAATTAAGACGCCGATTTTCGCCGATAACCGCAGGTTCAAGAAATAAGCTCAAAGCGAAAATCTGCAACCTGCATTTTGCAACTTGCAACTTAAAATTTTCTTTTCCCTAATTGATCGGGATCAGTTTCCCTTTTTGGTACCGGCCTATTTTAAGGATCAGGACCCCATCGCCGTCTTCCTTAAAAGATTTCATTCCATAGAGATTGTGGTTCTCATTAATCGGAAAAATCGTGGGAGCGGCTTGACGTATTTTAACCGCGTCGGTAGTCGTACCGGCCTTTTGCATGGCCTGGGTGATAATATGGACCATGGAGTAGCAAGCCATACCGTACATGCTGATCGGTTCCTTGTATCCCATGGCCGGATACAATTGGCTCTTATAACGGGTCACACCCGGTGGCGGAGGAAGTTGGGCATAATAGGAAAGGGGTTTTAAATAGCCTTCAATTATATCCGGTCCCGTCAGTTTCTCGCCCATGGCCTGGAAGCCTGTGGAAACGGCAAAGGGGGTCTTGATCCCCAGCTCATGGGCCTGTTTGATGACCCCGGCCGCTGCTTCATCATAGGCCGAAAGCATGATCACATCGGGGTTAGCGCCCTTGATCTTGGTCAGTTGCCCCCGAAAATCGGTCTGGGTGCGTTGATCCAGCCACTCATTAGCCACTATCTTGATCCCCAATTTATCAAAGGCCCCCTGATAGGCCTTGGCCGAGGATTTGCCGTAATCGCTTACATCGGAAATCATGGCATAGGTCTTGACTTTCAATAAGTTCATGGTCTCTTTGACCAGGCTCATGGCATCTTCCTCGATGGATTGTTGATGGCGCAGGACCAACTTGTTACCCACCTTGGTGGCCTGGGGATGTCTGAAAAAACCGATCAGCAAAACGCCCATCTTCTCGTTTTTTTCCAGCATGGCCATGATAGAACCGCTGATGTTTTGAATAATCACCGGGACCTCATATTTGTCCTTCAATCGTTGCATCCCGGCTACGGCCTTGGCCCCGACCCCTTCATCATCATAGGTCCGGATCGTTACCTTATACTTCTTCCCGGCCACTAATACCCCGCCGGCGTCATTGATCTCCTTGGCGGCAATCATGGCCCCGTGCATGGCGTCGATCCCGATATAAGCCGCCGGTCCGGTCAAGGGGTCGGTAAAGCCGATATTGATCTCCTGACTCACAGCCTTACTATGAAAGATAAAAAATAATGCCGAACACCAGAAAACAACTACCGCACCTTTCAGGATTCCCTTCATTTGATGCCTCCTCAAAAATTTTTTTTATACTCCCCGCCTAATTCTTTCACTTTCGACCTGCCAGATACATCTTCTTAAGCTCGAACTTTTTGACCTTACCCAGACCGGTTTCCGGAAATTCTTCAACAACCATTATTTCTTTGGGAAGTTTATAACCGGCCAGGTCTTTTCGGCAGTGCTCTCTTATTTCGTCAAGAGTCGGTTCCCGCTTCCCCCGGGGTATGATGGCAGCCACCACCCGCTCACCCCACTTGGCATCGGGGGCGGCGAAACAAGCGGCCCGGAAAATATCGGGATGTTTGGCCAGGACCTCTTCCACCTCCCGGCTGGAGATATTTTCCGCTCCGCTGACAATGATGTCCTTCTTACGGTGGGACAAAAAGAGAAAGCCTTCCTCATCCTCCCAGGCACAATCGCCGGTGTGTAACCAGCCATTTCTCAAGACTTCGGCCGTAGCTTCCGGCTGGTGATAATACCCCTTCATGACATTGGGTCCCTGGACAACGATTTCTCCGATCTGTCCTTTGGGGACTTCGTTATCCTGATCATCAAAGAGTTTCAATTTAAGGAAGGGAAGAGGCAGTCCGATGCTGCCGCACTTGGCCATCGATTGTTCGGCCGGGAGGCAGGTTAAATTCGGCCCCCCCTCCGTCAGTCCGTAAATATTATGGATTCCTTTAAAGTTGGGGAAATATTCCCGAAGGGCCTGTTGGGCCGTCACACCCAGGGCGTCACCGCCTGAAGTAATTGAGGTGACCGACGAGGTGTCATAATCGCCAGGACGGCAATTTTCCATCAACATCATAAACACCGTCGGGGGGGCCGATATGAAGGTGATCTTTTCCCGTTCAATATCTTCCATCAGGTATTGCAGGTCGAATCTTTCATGGAGGATGATGGTGGTACCCCGGCTCAAGCGGGCGGTGCAGATGCTGTTCAGGGCGGCGCTGTGAAACAGGGGACCGACCACATAGACGACATCCGATTCCCTGTCTTGCCTGGCGGCGCCGATATTGACGGAATTCCAGCAGACATTATCATGGGATAAAAGAACCCCCTTGGGACGCCCCGTGGTGCCCGAAGTATAGAGCAATTGGCAGGGATCATTACCGCTGACTGAAACCGCGTGGTCCATCAGGGAAGAAGATTCAATCAAATTCTCATACAGTTTCAAATCCGGTGAGGAAGGTGAGGTGCCATATAATCGCTCAAACAAGCGGGGATCTGTAATGGCAGCAAGTACTGCCTCCCGGCATTTTTCATCCACAAACAAAACCGACGGCTCCGAATCAGCCAACAGGAAAGCCAGCTCTTTGGGGCTGGCACGAAAATTTAGGGGGGTGAACAGGGCTCCGACAGTGACGGCCGCCAGATAGATTTCCAGCATCTCCCTGCAATTCCACATGACCGTGGCAACACGGTCCCCTTTTTCAAGGCCGAGACGGCCTAAGGCCGAAGACAATCTGAGTACCCGTTTACGCAATTGTCGGTAGGTTAAGCGGGTATCTTTAAATACCAGTGCCGTTTTATCCGGAAAGCGTGCCGCTGAAAAATCAAGAAAACTGCCTACATTCACAATATGGGCTCCTGCCTGTTTGCAAATTGGCGGGTTGGATTTTTTTATTGGCTTAGGATCTGGAAATTACCCTCTTCATCAAAAACCGAGGCCTTCAACACCCGGGCCAGTAGACTCTCGATATGTTTGCGGACGCTGGTTTCCGCCGCCGCGGCATCCCCTTTGGCAAAGGCTTTAAGAACCTGATCATGTTCGGCTATGGTGGTTTTGAATAATTCCGGCGTTTGGTTATATAGACAGGAGACCCACAACCCGATCACCCGTTTCATCATGGGACGGATGGCCTGTCTAAGGGTCTGATTCTCGCAGGCCCTGACATAGAAACGGTGAAAATTGAAATTTTGTTCAATGCAGGCCGTAATATCTTTGACCCGGTAACTTCTTTTCAGCTCCTCGTTGATCTGTTGAAATTCTTCGAGCTGAGCAGGACCGATCCGGGGCAAGGTTAAAAAAGCCGCGCCCCCTTCCAGGCGGGCCAGGACCGGAATGGTTTCCAATAAATCCTCCCGGGTGATTTTACGGACATGCTTGTTTTTATAGGCACTGACTACTACTAAACGGTCGGCTTCCAGCAAACGAATGGCCTCCCGGATGGGGGCCCGGCTGACCCCGAAGTGCTCCTGCAATTCCTGCTCTCTCAGGGACTGCCCGGGGGCCAGAGAACCGTCCATGATGCCTTCGCAAAGGGCCTTGTAAATCTGCTCGACAATCGATCCCGGCTTACAGGATTTTAACATGATGACTTCCTCGTTAGGGGTTTTGTAGATTTTAGTAAAGTCAATATTACGATTGTCGACAATTGTCAAGTTAAAAAATCCCCTCTTTCACAATTTAAGTCCGTTCAATTCGTAAAAAATCGCCGAACCCCGCGAAACTTCATTCCGGCGAAAGCCGGAATCCAGGGCATTCAATTACTTCCGGACCCCGGCTTTCGCCGGGGTGACGGCATTGGGGACTTTTCACAGGGTTGTCAAGTCCCACTTGCAACTTGAACCCTGAAACTTTCCTTCAACAGATCCCCGATCCCTGATCCCTGATCCCCGACCCCCGACCCCCGATCCCCGAATGCTGTTTTTTTAACTTTCCGGTCAGGGAATGGATGGGATGAAATCCATCCCGATATGGCCTTCCTCTTCCAACCGGGCGTATTCCTCGTCCGAGACGCCGATGACCTTTTTGTAGACATATTCGTTGTGCTCTCCCAGCCGGCATGGGGGCAAGCGCAAGGCATTGGGCGTTTTGGAGGCCTTCCAGTCGAGTCCGTGATAGAGATGGGTGCCGCAGTCTTCCTGGGTCAAGGGCTGGAAAAAACCCCGCTCATCAAGCTGGGGATCCTTATAGGCATCTTCGGCATTGAAGACCGCACCGGCCGGGACCCCGGCTGCCTGAAGCCGGTGCATCAGCATTATAGGATCCTGCCGGATCGTCCATTCTTCCACCAACCCGTCCAGGGCCTCCTGATTTTTGACACGACTTTGGGCATCGGCAAAGCGATCCTCCCGGGTCCAGGGAGGATCCTCCATAATCCGGCAAAGGGCCTGCCATTCCTTTTCCGAGGTGACGGTGATATTGATCCAGCGGTCATCCCCCTGGCAGCGGTAACAATTATGGGGGGCCGTGGCCAGCGAGGGGTCCCAGTTTCCGACCGTCTGCTGCACCCGGCCGTTCATGGTGTAATCCATGATAGACTGCCCCATTTGAGGAATCATGCTTTCAATCTGGGGTATCTCGATAAGCTGCCCCTTTCCGGTGCGATCCCTTTGACGCAGGGCCATCACCGCGGCAAAGGCAGCGGTGCCCCCGGAAACCGCATCGCAGTGAAAGGCACTGGTCAGCGAGGTGGGTGGCAAATCCCTGTAGCCCCGAATAGCGCTATGACCGCAGGTATGTTCCATGTGCGATCCGAAGGCCCGATAATTCCGGTAGGGCCCGCTCAGGGCCCAGCCGGGCATCCGGATCATGATGATATCCGGTTTCTGTTCCTGGAGCTTTTCATAGGTAATGCCCATTTTATCCAGGGTATCCGGTGAGTTGTTTTCTATAAAAATATCCGCTTCCCCGATCAACCTCCAGAATATATCCATCCCTTCCGGCCGGCTTAGATCCACTGTCATGGAAAGCTTATTTCTGGCATGGGTATTGAACCAGGGAAATCGGTTCCAGGACCTGGGGTGGGCCTTCCATCCCGGATATCCCCGATACCAGGGCAAAGAGGTTTGGCGGTTTATGGTATCCTGCGGCGGCCTGGCCTGGGTGCCCCGGGTATGGACCATCCAGTGCTGACAGGACTCTATCCGAATGACCTCCGCCCCCCAGTCGGCCAGAATCTGCGTCGCATAGGGTCCGGCCCAGACCACGGTGATATCCACCACCCTTATTCCTTCAAGATACAACCCCTCCATTATATAATCTCCTTAGTTCGAAAATTGAATCCGATTTTCGATTTCGGATTTCGGATTTCGGAATTTTAAAGAAACTCTCCTTCGATATTCATTATTCGAAATTAAAAATTCGGTTTTTTCATGCTTCGTGGTGCTCACGCGGACATGAGGGCTTAGTGCGAATATAGAATTTTTTAATGTAGAACAGCCGCCCTCGGCTGTTTCCAAAATACTGTCTAAATGACCCCATCCTCTTTAAGCTTCGTTATTTCCTCTTCCGAATACCCCATGGCTCCGAAGACTTCCCCGTTATGCTGGCCGAGAAGCGGCGCCGGACTTCTAATATCCCAGGCCATCCCTTCAGCACGGTAAGGGGCCCCCGGATAAAGGAGCTTGCCGGTTACAGGGTGCTCTATCTCCTGCCAATAATTTCTCTTCCGGTAGTGCGGGTCTTCCAGGAGATCCTCAGAATTAAAAATGGGGCCGCTCAGGATATTGGCCTTTTGGGCCGCTGCCCATAATTCATTCCGGGTGCGCTCCATCAACCAGGGCTGGAAGATACTTGAAAGGAACTCCTCTTTGCGCTGCCCGTCCGCCTGGGCTTCGGCCGTGCCATAATCCCGGGTAAGTTCGGGCCGTCCCAGCATACGGGCTACCCTGGGAAAGAAGACCACGCCGCCTCCGGCCAGATCAAAAAAGCCGTCCTTGCAGGGATAGACGCCATAGGGATACTGAATGGTTCCGGAGGCCTGCCTCTCATCATAGTCGCCGCAATACTGATAAGCCGTCAGGTCCGTTGAGGCCCGGTCGATGTCCCCCCGGGTTACCTCATAAGCCGAGACATCAATATGCTCTCCATAGCCCCTTTTTTCCGCCCCATAAAGGGCCAGCATGGCGGCCGTGGCCGCCATGACCCCCACCTGACAGGAGGTCACCGTACCCCCGAGGCGCAAAGGCTCCCGTTCCGGAAGACCGGTCCAGAACATGGCCCCGCCCATGCCATAGATAATCATGTCCGTGGCCTTGAACTCTTTATACGGTCCGGTCTGTCCGAAACTGGAGATGGAAACCATAATCAGCCTGGGATTTAATTTTTCCAACACCTCATAACCGAGTCCCAGGTCCGGCATGACATGGGGACGGAAGCTTTCCACCAGCAGGTCCGAATCCTTAACCAGTTCCTTGAAAATGGTCCGGCCCGTCTCCGTCTTCAGGTTGAGTGTGATGCCCCGTTTATTGGTGTTCAGATGCAAAAACAAACCGCTTTTCTCGGGATGCGGATCATCCTTAAAAAACGGGGGCAGGTTCCTGGCCGGGTCTCCGGAACCCGGCCGTTCCAACTTGATGACGTCGGCCCCGGAATCGGCCATGTATTTAGTACAATAAGGTCCGGCAATGTGCCAGGTGAGATCGAGTACTTTAATGCCGGTTAGCCCTTGATCAACCATGCAATCCTCTTCAATGAAACCATAGACAGTTAAAATATCTCTGTAACCCATTATAAATTAGGACGCAGATTTTCGTCGATACCCGCAGGTTCAAGAAATAAGCTCAAAGCTGAAAGCTCAAAGCGAAAACCTGCAACCTGAATCTTGCCACTTGAAACTTGAAACTTTTTTCAAGTTAAATCCTGGTAATCTGTGTTCATCTGTGTCCAAATGCAAATTCCTAAATTATCGAGTTGCGTGTTGTACGTTGGGTGTGAAATGGTTTTGATTTCTTAACCCGCAACAGCCTTTCCCTTCGTTTCATCCCCCCAGGTAGGCTTTGATGACATGGTCGTTATCAATCAGTTCGGAGGCCTTTCCCTGGAGCGTTATGGCCCCCGTTTCCAGGACATAGGCCTTATGGGCCAATTCCAGGGCCATTCGGGCGTTTTGCTCCACAAGCAAAATGGTGGTTCCTTGCTGACTGATCCGGTGGATGATGGAAAAAATTTCATCCACGATGATCGGTCCCAGTCCCAGAGAAGGTTCGTCGAGCATCAGAAGTTTGGGGCGGGCCATCAGGGACCGGGCGATGGCCAGCATCTGCTGTTGGCCGCCGGAAAGGGTCCCTCCGGACTGGGCCTGTTTCTCTTTGAGAATCGGGAAAAAAGACATGACCTCTTCCATATCCTGAGAAACGCCGGCCCGGTCATTCCGGCAATAGGCCCCTATCTCCAGATTTTCCTTCACCGTGAGTTCGGAAAAAATCCGCCTTCCCTCCGGGCAGTGGGCAATGCCTTTCCGGACGATCGCTTCGGGCGACAGGCTATTGATCTCCTGTCCCAAGAATTCGATGGTCCCGGAGGAGATCCCTTTCAGGCCCGAGATGCCCTTCAGGGTGGTTGTTTTCCCCGCCCCATTGGCCCCGATGAAGGCGACGATCTCCCCGGCCTCGATATCAAGGGATACTTCTTTCAAGACCTGGATATTGCTGTAATGGACGGATAGACTTCTAATCTTAAGCATGGCTTCTCCTGCCCAGGTAGGCTTCGACCACCTGGGGGTTGGTCCTGATTTCGTCAGGTGTGCCTTCAGCGATCTTTGTCCCGAAATTCAAGACCACAAGGCGATCACAGATATTCATGACCACCTTCATGTCGTGCTCGATCAGAATCGTGGCGATCCCCCAGCCGCTGATTTTTCGAACCAACTCCATAAGGACTTCCGTCTCATGGTGCCTCATTCCGGCAAAAGGTTCATCGAGAAGGATAAGGGCCGGGTCCGTGGCCAGGGCCATGGCAATCATCAGCATGCGCTGCTCGGCATTAGTCAGATTATGGGGATAATCTTTCGCCTTTGACCCGAGGCCGGTATCTTCCAGGATCTCTCCTGCCTTTTCAAAGGCTTTTCGCTCTTCTTCTCTCGTCGCACCTGGGATAGCCAGTGCCCCCCAAAGCCCTGATTTTAAGCGGCAATGCCGGGAAATCAACATATTGGTTAAAACGGTTTCCTCAAAAAAGAGGGAGGTGGTCTGGAAGGTTCGGGAGATTCCCTGCCTGGCTATCCGGTAGGGTTTTTCCCCTCCGATCTCTTGCCCCTTGAACCGGATCTTCCCGTTCGTGGGATGGTGAAGCCCGGTAATCAGATTAAAGACCGTAGTTTTACCGGCCCCATTGGGCCCGATAAGGCCCAAAATTTCTTGAGGACTGGAAAGGGAAAAATTCAGTTTGGTTACGGCAGCTAATCCACCGAAAGATTTACAGACCTCTTCCATTTCAAGGATGTTCATTTAATTATCCTCTGGATGACTTAAAATACTCCTGCCATTTTCCTACGATGCCCCGGGGCATGAAGATCATGACCATAATCAGAATGATGCCGAAGGCCACCCGTCCGTAGACCGGTTCAAATCCGAAAAATTTAGGCAGGCCCAGAACAAACAGGGCACCGACTATGGGCCCCAGAAGGGTCTGGGCCCCACCCACCACCACCATGACCAGCATGTCGAAGGATTCGTGAAGTCCGAAATCCTTCGGGCAGATATAACGCAGATAATGGGCATACAGGCTTCCGGCCAATCCGGCAAAAACAGCAGCGATAATAAAGGCAGTCAATTTGTAGCGCATCGAATTAATACCTAGGGACCAGGCCAGGGTCTCGTTGTTCCGAACCCCGATAAAGGCCCGTCCGACCCGGGACCGTAAAAGGCGACTGATGACCAGGACGGTAAACAACAGGAAAAAGCCCACCAGAAAATAATAATGGATAGGATTCTTAAAAGACAGGGCTGCCCCATTAAAAAGGGAGATGGGCTCCGGACTTTTGATCCCCGATAACCCGTCCGGACCGTTGGTCAGGGAGATCCAGTTATTCAACACCATGGCGATAAGCACCCCGAAGGACATGGTAGTGATGGAAAAATAGATCCCCCTGGTTTTGAGCGAAGGAAAGCCGACGAAAAGGCCGAAGAGACCGCTGACGACCCCGGATAGGGGCAGGGTTATCCAGAAGGGCCAATGGGCAAAGGTCAACAGAGCCGAGGTATAGGCCCCGATGCCATAGAACCCGGCATGACAGAGGGAAAGTTGTCCCACATAGCCCACCACCAGGCACAGGCTCAGGGTCAGAATAGCATGAATTTCGATGATAACGGCCAGGTGGAGCAGCGTCTTGGAGAGGAAAAAAGGTAAAATAACCAGCGCCGTCAGAAGTGTTACCAAACCGATCTTGTTTTTCATAAAAATCCTTATCCCTCTTTTTTTCCGAATAACCCGGTGGGTTTAATCATCAGGACCACAATCAAAGCCAAAAAAGCGAACCCGTCTTTATACTGGGAGGAAAGGTAGCCGGCGCCCAGGCTTTCGGCTATGCCCAGAACATACCCGCCAAAAATCGCCCCCGGGATGGAACCCATGCCTCCGATGACGATCACCACAAAGGCCTTGAGGATAGGACTCAAGCCCATGGCCGGAAAAACCGAAAAAATCGGCCCGACCAGGGCCCCGGCGGCCGCAGCCAGGGCCGAACTGACGGCAAAGACCGTAGCCGAGATACGATGGATCGGGATACCCATCAATCGAGCCACCTCGGAATCCAGGGCCACGGCCCGGATGGCCTTACCCATTTTGGTTCGCTGAATAAACAGGTAAAGTAAGAAGATCAAAAGAACGGCTACGATGAAGACCAGGAGACGCTGGATGGTTAATGTGAGGCTCAGGAAGGAAATTGTTTTGGTGGCATAGGGTGAGGGCAACATGCGTTCTTCGCCGCCCCAGAGAATAAAAGCCAGATTCTCCAGGACAATGAAGAGCCCCAGGGCGACAATAAGCCCGTTGATATGGGGGGCGGAATGGACCGGCCGGAAGACCATGCGCTCCAGAATGATGCCCAAAAGGGCCATGAGTCCCATGGCCGCAAGCATAGCCAGCCAGATATTCCATCCCCAGAGCGTGACCATCCAATAGGTGGCAAAGGCGCCGAGCATGTAGAGTTGTCCATGGGCAAAATTGCCGATGTGCAGGATGCCGAATATCAGGGTCAAACCCAGGGCCACCATGGCATAAATCGACCCGACCACCAATCCGTTGATCACCTGTTGCAGAAAGATGGCTGTTCCCATTTGGCCCCTACTCCACCCCGATTTCCTTCAGGCTGGAAATGGTCTTGATACGAACCAGTTTACCGTTCTGCAGCAGGTTGGAGCTGATATAATAATTCTTGGCCAGCCCTGAGGGCAAAAACCCGCCATGGGCCCCGGATATGAGCCTCCCCTGGGAATCCAGCTCGACGATGGCCTTGTCCACGGCCTCTCGAATCTTAAAAGCATCCGTGGCCGTTCCGGCGATTTCCGCCGCCCGGGTCAAATAAAGCATTTCGTCACGGACTAATGCGGCATAGGTCTCCGGTTCGGAACCAAAACGGTCTTTATATTTCTTGACAAATTCCTTATGGGCCTTATTGTCGATGATATGGAACCCGGAGAGGGGGATTAAAGTGTTTTCAGACACCTCCAGGCCGGCTTTTTTCAATTGATCGAACTTGACATAATCCGATCCCAGGATCAAAATCTTTTTCCCCAGGACCTCCCGGGCCTGACGGATGAGGGTTACCACCTCGGCTGCCGCCCCACCGATTTGGATTCCATCCGGATTTTTGGCCTTCAGCCGGGTGAGCTGAGGATAGAAGTCCGTAGAACCCATATCATACCACTCCACGGCCACCACTTCTCCGCCGAATTTTTTAAAATACTCGCTGAAGCGCTTCTCCACCGACCTCCCGAATCCGGTGGTATCCAGAAGAAGGGCCACTCGTTTCACCTTCAATATTTTGGCGGCAGTATAGGTGCTCAAGCCCATGGTCCATTTCTGGTTGGCTGTAGCGCTTAAGAGGAGCTTATTACCCTGTTCGAAGACTTCAGGAGTGGTATTATAAGAAGCAAAGATGATCTTCAGCTCTTCGTTGAATTTCAGGGAGGCCAGGGTGATGGGGGTCAATTGAGGTCCGAGGGAGATATGGATGCCCTTCTCGGCAAACAGACGCATCCCTTCCACGGCCTTAGCAGGCTTGGTCTCGTTATCAAATATTTCCAATTCGACCTTATGCTTTTCCCCTTTTATGGTGACCCCTCCCCGTTCGTTAATCTCTTCGGCCGTCAGGATGGCCCCATTTTTATCATGCCATCCTATAAAGGAGGCCGGCCCGGTTAAAGTGGTTGAGACCCCGATTTTTAAACCCTTGGGGCTTTGGGCCATGAGGTCGGGGGTTCCGATAAGAAATACTGACAAAAAAATACCCAGTAACCCAATAATAGTTCTTCCCTTTTTCATAATGCCTCCTTATTTTCTTAACGCTCAACCCACAACAGATAAATTCAGATGGCTTTTTCCTGTTCGAACCTTAAGAGATCATCCGGCTTATAGCCGAGAAGTCCGCAATAAACGGCCTCGTTGTCCTCTCCCAGAAAAGAGGCCCGTTTGGCCACCTGTCCGGGAGTCCTCGACAGCTTGATATCCACCCCGGGTACCGGCACCTTACCAGTGCCCGGATAATCGACTTCCACCAGCATTTCCCGGGCTTCCACCTGCGGCACCTCCAGAGACCCCGGAACATCATTAACCGGACCGCAAGGGACACCGGCCTTTTCCAGGTTCTGCCGGGCTTCGGCAACGGTCTTTTCTTTAATCCATTCGTTTAAAATAACATCGATCGACTCATAGTTCCGGTAGCGGCTCAGGTTATCCTTAAAACGGGGGTCGGAAATCAAATCTTCCCGGTCCATAACCCGGCATATACGACGCCAGATATTGTTGCCGATGATGTTGATCATCAGGTAACCGTCCCTGGCCCGGCAACTACCGCCATAGGCATAAAACCCGCAGTTACCGATTTGCTTTCGAAGTTCCCCGAGCATCTTATATTCAGCGGCGCAGCCCGATGCGGCGGTTATGGAAAAGGCTACATCGAAGAGGGCGATATCCACCAGTTGCCCCTGCCCGCTGGTTTTGCGCTCGAAGAGGGCCAGCATGGTCCCCAGGGCGGCCCGGGCGGCCGTATTGTAATCTATAAATGGCAGGGAGGCCTTGAGCGGCGGGGATCCCGGATAACCGGAGAAACTCATATAGCCGGACATGGCCTGGGCAATGGAATCAAAACAAAGCCGTTCGGCATAAGGGCCGGTTTGCCCGAAGCCAGAGATAGCCGTCACCACCAGAGCCGGATTGATACCGCTCAATCGTTTATAGGTGAGCAAGGCGGCCTCTTGTGATCCCATGGGGTAGTTATGCACGAGGACATCCATTTTTTTAACCAACTCTTCGAGGAGACCTTTTCCTCTTTCGGATCTTAAATTCAGGGTAATATTCTTTTTATTCCGCTGAACGGTCAACCCATAGGTGATAGGCTGGCCCTCCGAAGAAAAGGGCCCCAACTCCCGGTCCACCTTACCCCCGGGCGGTTCGGCCCGGATCACCTCCGCCCCATGGTCGGCCAGGAGCATACAGCAATAGGGAGCGGCCACATAGCTGCCCAGATCCAGAACCCTGATTCCTTCCAGTGCCCTTGTCATATTCGCCATCCTTTATGCTTTTTTGTAGACTGTCGACTGGCGACCGATATAATCAATTTTGAAAAAGAAGTCAATAATTTATTTATCGACTTTGTTTATTTACTTTTTAAGTGGATCAAGAAACGGGAAATGGAATCGGGCTGTAAGCCCCTTTTTTTAAGTCCTTAAAACCAACTCGTGGAGAAAAAATGGAATTTGTGTCTATCATTTTAAGATCACTCTATTCCGATCGTTGATTGCTGAAGGGTCATTTTTTGGAAAAGCGTGATTTTATCCCCGGTGAAGACTGCCAGGGAACGGTTCCGGGAAAGCCTGTTTCCCTTTTGAAATTTTATTAAGAATACTTTCATGCAAAGGTGATACCATTTTAATCAATACCCTCTCTTTTCCCTTCTTCAAATATCTATCATCTTGTTTTTTTAGATTATTCATTATTGGCGGTCGAATTTTAGTTAGAAACCAGAAACGGATTAACCAAACAGACCATTAGATGTGTGCAAAAAATTATACATTTTAAAAGACAATAGGCCCTTAAAAAGAAAATCTCGCCCATCGTAATGCCGTTAAGAACGCAAAAAGAATTAATATTGATGCATTCGTAAAAAGTCCAAAAGCGCCGTTTTACGTCATTCCCGTGAAAACGGGAATCCAGTGTTTTAATTAGTTATAAATAGCCTGGAGTCCCGCCTGCGCGGGAATGACGAGTTTTTACGAGACCATCAATATTGTTTAAATTATATACATTTTTTAAACCATTCCGCCAATTTTTATTGCCATATTGCTTCGAATTGTATAACTTATATACAAAATCTCCGGGCAGGCATCATGGGAAAAAAGCGAAATCAAAATATTAAGAAGGCACCTCCAACCGGGTTTGATCAATTGATCGGCGAAGACCCCAAGTTCAAAACGGCTCTTTTAACCGCTCAGAAAGCGGCCCGTACGGATGATCCGATTCTGATCTTGGGAGCCAGCGGCACGGGCAAGGAACTCCTGGCCCGGGCCATCCATCAGTCCAGCCGAAGGGCGGAAAAACCCTTCGGGGATGTACATTGTTCGGCCATTCCCGACCCCCTGATAGAAAGTGAACTCTTTGGATATGAGCGGGGGGCCTTTACCGGCGCCAAGGTCGAGGGAAGAACCGGCTATTTTGACGAGGCCCATGGAGGGACCCTTTTATTGGATGAAATCGGCGATGCCTCCCATCCGGTTC
>JACRBX010000201.1 GCA_016219225.1 Deltaproteobacteria bacterium | reverse complement strand
CCGGGTGGCCGATCATTACGAGGGAATCATGTCCTTTGAAGCTGAGATGATTGTTCCAGACAAGGCCGTTGATGATCTGGGACAGCCAGGCGAAGCGAGCATTACAATTTTGCGATACCTACTTGAATTGGGTTATCGCAAAGACGTTTTCAACAGCACGTCGCTTGGATCCCTTGAAATTCTCAAAGAGGAGCTATCGCATATCAAGAAGGGTGAAGCGGGTAAGCATTTAATCTTTCCCCACAGCCGGAAAAAATGGCGTGATGTGGTCGTGACCGGTGCCCGCCGGTCTCCGTTCATTTCTACGGAGGGGCATGGCGAGGCACGCGTCATTAAGCTCCATCAAGATCACAGGGGCACGGGCCGTGGAGGTGGTCGGACCCTGGCACGATCGGCGGCAAACCTCCCGCGCACGGTTGTTTCTGTTGCCAATGCCGCCGAGAGTCCAACAGTTCTTTGTGCCCGACGAGAAATGGAATCTTGGCGCATCCTACAATTGGAGCCATCCGCTCTGCGAAAACCCGACGAAATAAATGCGTCGCCTCATCTTTCTAGTAATGGTGCTCATCTGCCCGGAAGTCTGTATCATTTAGCCCATACAGCAGTCACAAATTCGAAGGATCAGAAGCCGTTGATCGATCCCGATTTTATATACAGCAAAGTGGCGAACAGGTTGACCACGCTTATTGGTGATGTTCGCAAGGTTTGGGTTGATCGGGATGACAAACGAGAAACGTTGACACTTCAAGTTACGGGAATAGACGGAACGGATCATCCTGCACGGTCATTGTCTGATGGAACTTTACGTTTTCTCGCACTATCAGTCCTCGAACTGGACGTCACAGATAGGGGATTGATCTGTCTTGAAGAACCCGAAAACGGGATACACCCTGAACGTATTCCAGCTATGCTGCAGCTGCTTCAAGACATAGCAACAGATCCGGATGAATCGGTAGACGAAAATAATCCTTTGCGTCAGGTCATTGTTAATACGCATTCTCCCACGGTTGTAAGTGAAGTATCCGATGACAGCCTCCTTGTGGCGGAAATAAGAGAAGACATACTGAACGACAAAAAATTTAAGCGAGTCAGTTTCAGTTGCCTTTCAGATACCTGGCGTACCAAGGCCCCCGAAAAGCCCTCTGTCGTTTCCAAGGGAAAACTAATGGCCTATCTCAACCCTGCCTCACCGCCCAGACCGAAGGGGGACCATCGCCCAAGGCGTGTTGCAGATCGCGATGACCTCCAGATGTTGCTTCCACTTAGGGAGCGATCTAATGGATGAGATTCGCTATACCTTACTCTCTGACGGTCCATCTGATCGAGCCTTGATTCCCTTACTCACATGGGTATTGCGCGAAAAGGGTGATGTCAATCGGGTTCAAGCTGAATGGGCTGATCTTGGCCGTTTGCCAAAGCCTCCAAAAAGCCTGTGCGATCGCATTTTATCGGCTATCGATTTATTCCCCTGCGACCTGCTTTTCGTTCACAGAGATGCAGAACGAGAAGAGCCCGAGAAACGTTATGAAGAAATTCGTTCTGCAATAAGGGAAGCGACTTCCCGGGGATTTCAAACGCCTGCAGTGTGTGTTGTGCCTGTACAAATGACGGAGGCGTGGTTGCTTTTCGACGAATTCGCTATCCGTCTTGCGGCGGGCAATCCCAACGGGAAAGATCCCTTGAATCTTCCGGAATTACCCAAGATCGAACAAATCCCAAATCCTAAAGATATCTTATTTCAAGTTTTGCGCGAAGCGAGCGGACTTACCGCCAGACGTTTAAAGAAGTTCAACCTGGCTGGGGCTAGAATCCGCATTACAGAATTGATCTCAGATTTTTCACCTCTACGGGCATTGTCCGCCTTTCAAGAACTTGAAAGAACGGTTTTAATTCTAAGTCAAAAAGGTTGGATTTTCGATATCTAAGGTTAAACAGAAACACTTTAAATGGGTTTAATGTACAAAAAGTCGCCGCTGCAATAGCGTCTGCATATCTCGACGTCCATCAACAATCAGTAAGACGTATACAATGTCGCCTTTAATCCGGTAGATCAGGCGGTAGGGTTTGAAAAATATCTCACGGTAATCACGTATTCCCAAAGCAAGTAGTTCTTTCGGATAGGCGCCACGCTCTGGAGATTCTGAAAGGCTCCAGAGCGTCTTCTCGATTTTCGATAACACATATTCCGTTTTCTTGGGCGAATCATGCAAGGTTATATAATGGTAGAGATCTTCAAGGTCACTTGCTGCGTCGGCGGTTAGAAAAACCGGGAAGGACATCAGAGACTTTTCTGCTGCTCTCGTAAGCGTTTGATCACATTGCCGATGGGTTCGATCTTTCCTTCCTCAATTTGACGGTTGCCGAGCGCCAGGATTTTCAATAGCGCCATCGTTTCTTGAGTTTGATCGTAGCTTTCGATGTCTATCATGACGACCTTGGCTTCACCGTTCTGGGTGATGACGAGCGGTTCCCTCTGCTCGCCCATATTCCGCACAATTTCAGCGGCGTGGGCTTTCAGGTAGCTAATCGGTTTGATTTGATTAGACAATTTCATTAGAAAACCTCATTTAAGTTTAAATATGACCAAATATAGTCTAAAAACAGGTCGCTTGTCAAGCAAACTTCTAAACTTATAGATCCTTATAACGTTTACCAAAATCTCTTTGATGCGCTTTAGCTTATCAAAATTGTTAAAGGGCTTGTTATTTTATCGCAGAGCTGGTTGTCCAGGCGCTTTTGCACTTCGGGGGACAGGACCCACCCCAGGGGAAAGCCCATGGCTTTTTTGGACAATCCGAAGTGGAGGAAAATTTTCCTTTTCAACATGCCACAGGACGGTCTTGCGGGCTAAATTGGATCTTAAGCCCTTGATCCAGCCCAAAAATTTCATCCTGCCTTTTTATAAATCTTCACAGCGGCAATGACCAGGCTTAGTCGATTGAATGGGATCTTTGGGGATAGGCAACCCGGCCATCTATTTCCTTAAGATCTTGAGGAAGGAGTAATGTAAGAAAAATATAGGTTTTATACAGCATAACCATCTGATTTGTCAACAAACAATTGGCCGAATAGAAACTTGACAGATTGTCCCCAACCTGTTATTCTTTATTATAAAAACACTTAGTAAGTTACTAAACTCCCAATTTATTCGAACCCGTTGGGACCACTAAAAATTTTAACATTGTGGAATTGAAGGCTACCTCTTTACAGGTTTAGACGAGTAGACTATGGAAACTATCGGATCGTCTTTAATCCTGGGTAAGGGCAACCTTTGGACCACGCCTATACAACGTCGGTTTCTTGCGGGATTTATTGCGGTAATCACTTTGACAGGTTTCCTGATTACCCCATCCAGAGCAGCAGACCACAAACCCACCATTCATGTCGGCCTTCCCCGGTCCATGCCTCCCTTTGCCTTTGTAGACACCGGTCTCCGGGCCTACCGCGGATTTTGTGTGGATCTGACCGTCATGGCCGGACGGCTCATGAAATCTGAGGTAAAGTTCCATGCCTATGATAACAATTCCTTAATCGCGGCACTGGTCAACGGACAGGTCGATATAGTCTGCTGCACTTTGCTCAGGCCGGAATCCGAAAACGCTTTTAAACTCATCAACACAGGAATCCGGGTGGACCGAAACCTGTTCGTGAACAATTCCTGTGTGACCGTAACCTGCCTAAAAGACACCCTTGGTCATTCCGTCGTAGTGGAAAAAGATCGACGTCGGGAGATCCAAACCTTTATTCCCCCCGGGGTTTCCATTGTGGAAACGGCATCCTCTGAAGAAGCCCTTGAGATTTTGAACAAAGGCTTGGCCCATGTTTATATTTCCCCGAGTACCCTGACGACTCTTTACTTGATCCAAAAAAATGGTTTTCAGAACATCAAGTTAACCGGCATGCCTATTGAAACCGTTCCGCTCTCCTTTGCCGTGCGCAAAGATCGGATAGATCTTCTCTCCGACTTGAGCTTGACCTTAGGTAAGATCGGGAATAGCCCAAATTATCAGCAGATCAAAAAAAAATGGTTGGGGAGTGGTATCGAAGTCAATGTCTGGAACAAATACGTCAAGTATGTTGTGATGGCACTGGCTTGCCTGGCGGCAGTGCTTCTGATCTTTGCCGGCTGGAATTTCACGCTAAAACGGCGGGTTCAGCGGATGACCCGGGAGTTGAGCTATTCAGAACAGAAGTATCGGGAATTGATAGAATCTTCTAATGAAATGATCCAAATCATCTCGGGAGACGGTGATCTCAAACTGACCAACAAAATCACCTTAGACCTGCTGGCCCAGGGTGACAAGGACCTGACCGGAAAGAACATGACCGAACTGGTTGTCCCGGAGCAGAAATCGGAGATGAAGGCATTCATCGGTTCCCTGTTTGAGCGCGGCTATGGGGAGAAGGAGTTCGTATTTCAAGCCGGGGACGGCACCCGGATACCCATAGAAATGATAGCCACCACGATCAGTGACTCGGGCCAACCGAAGGGTCTGGCCAGTTGTTTTTCCCGGGATATTCGGGTTCGCAAACGGTTGGAAGAAGAACTGATCCGTTCAGACAGGCTCGCCATTTTAGGGAAGATCAGCGCCGGTTTGGCCCATGAGATCAATAACCCCCTGGGGATAATCCTGGCCAATGCCCAGGATCTCCTGGGTGAACCCATGGATGAAATGAGCCGACGTCAGGGTCTTGACACGATAGTAAAAAACACCGAAAGGGCCAGTCATATCGTGAATGATCTTCTGGCATTCACCCGCCAAGGCCCATTAATCAAGGCCCCGGTAAACCTTATCGATGTAATTGAAGAAAGCCTTATCTTCGTCCATTCTAAAGTCAAAGCCAAAAAAATATTGATACGGAAGGAGGTTCCCGCAGGCGGAACGGTAGTCTTCGGAGATGAGAGGCAGCTCATGCAGTTAATGGTCAACCTTTTATTAAATTCGATCCAAGTCCTCACTATTAATGGATTGATTACTATCAGGGTCAGCACCCGGAATTCCAACCACCGGGAAGAGGTTCTTTTGGAAGTGGAGGACAACGGACCTGGGATCAAACCAGCGGATCTCAAGAGGGTTTTCGATCCCTTTTATACCACCAAAGAGACCGGTTTCGGTCTGGGACTTTTTATATCCAGCACCATTGTCGAGCGTCACCAGGGTTCGATCTGGGCAGAATCCCAGGAAGGATGCAGCACAACGATGAGAGTACTCCTGCCGTCCCTCTCCGCGGAAGCGGAACGACATGATTCAGGGGGGAATAATGGCTGAAAGAATTCTGGTCGTCGAAGATGAAATCGAAATGCTGGAGTTTTTAAGTCGTTTTCTCACCCGCAAAGGCTATCAGGTCGATAGTGCCGCCGGCGGCGAAGAGGCTTGGAAGGCCATCGGCGAAACCGTGTATGATTTAGTCATCACCGATCTCGCCCTCCAGGACATCAACGGCATAGAGCTGCTGGAGAGGGTTCGAGTGACCGATGCCATCCTGCCGTTCATCATTATGACCGGTGTGGGTACCATTGAAAGCGCGGTGGATGCCATCAAGCGCGGTGCCTTTCACTACCTTACAAAGCCCTTCAAAGTGCAGGATATGGAAATCCTGGCCCGACGGGCTATAGAATATGGCGCCTTACACCGCAAGCTGGATAAGCTCCACGACAAGGAAACCGAAAAGGAGGAGAGAGCGCCGGTCATCATTGGTTCCAGCAAACCCATGTCCGATTTATTGCACCGGGTGAATAAAATCGCCGATTCCATGGCCTCGGTCATGATCCTGGGTGAAACAGGCACGGGAAAATCACTCCTGGCCAAGCATGTTCATTTCAACAGTTCCCGCCGGGACAACCCTTTCCTGACCATCGATTGCGGAGCACTTACGGAGACTCTCCTGGAGAGCGAGCTCTTCGGGCATGTAAAGGGCTCTTTTACCGGGGCCATCCGGGCCAAAAGAGGACTGCTGGAGGATTCCCAGGGTGGGACCATCTTTCTGGACGAGATTTGTGAAATCTCTCCTCAGACCCAGATCAAGCTTTTAAGGGCTATTCAGGAAAGGGAAATCAAACCAGTAGGGGGTAACAAATCGGTCACCATCGACGTTCGATTCATCTCCGCCACGAGTCGCGACATAAAATCCGAGGTCGAAAAAGGCCAGTTCCGGGAAGAGCTTTACTATCGTTTGGCGGTCGTCCCCATATACCTTCCGCCTTTGAGGGAAAGGAAAGAGGACCTTCCTCTCTTGATAGACTTCTATTTGAAAACTTTCTGTCAAACCTACAAAAAAAAGATCAATCATGTGAACCTGGATTTTCTGGAAACCTTGTATCATTGGCCCTGGAGAGGGAACATACGGGAACTGGCCAATGTGATGGAAAGGAGCATATTGCTTTCGGAGGATGGGATCTTGACTCTCGATTGTCTCTGTACGGAAATTCCCCTCGGGCAAAAGGAGACGGAGATCCCCTTAACTCAACTGAGTCAGGTACTCCGGGAGGCTGAGAAAAAAGCGATAATCAACGCTATGCGGCTGACCGGGAATAATCGTTCAGAGTCTGCCCGTCTTCTGGGAATCAGCCGTCGTGCTTTATATGACAAACTGGCCCTTTATAACCTGACCTGAGTTTAGCCAACTGGAAATTCCTTTACGAAACGTAGCAGCCCCATACACTAATAGGACATAGGGACCCGGATCAGTTTAATTTCCAGTCTTTTTTCCAGACTGTATCGCCATATCTTGAGGGTGACTTCCTTTCCTTCTGGTCCCCTGATTTCATTTCGCAACAACTCCATAAAATCCTTGCCTTTTGTCATCCGCCCATTAATGTGGGTAAGGATATCGCCTCTTTCTATGCCGCCGTTTTGTGCCGGGCTGTCCCTAAAGACATCCAAGACGACGAGGTATCCCTTATGATCCTCTGTCGTTTCATCGTATAATTGGGCAACGGTCATCCCTATTCCCCCGGTCTTTTCCAGGGCGAATAGAGGGGTAAAGGGGATGGTCAGCATAAAAACAACCATGAGCGCGCCCAGTGAGAACAACTTGACTGTTTTCATTTTTCCTTCTCCTTTTCTTCAAGACCCTTAATGGACTTCTCCTGCCAGGATACCTTTGTAGCCGTTACCGATGTCATTTCGGGCATCGGAAAAAATCAGAATGCTATCCAAGAACCGCCCTGCTTTTAAGGGGGTAATCGTGATCTTCACTGTACGCTGTTGACCGGCAGGGATGACGATCGGTCCTTCCTGGTCACCGTCGAAATAGACCTGGTTAAACTTCTGAGAAGCCACCCGGGACAGGGTGAGCGCTGCGTTCCCGGTGTTTTTGAGGACAATCTGGACGGTGTTGCCCTTGTTTAGGGTTAATTCACCTACCTCTATTTTACGCGGTACCATTTCAATGACCCCCATGGGGATCGGGTCGACGGTACCCATAAGCCGGATGACGGTTTCGTCTTTCCCTTCGGATCCGGTAAAAATATTGACCGTCTTATCGAATTTGCCATCATATTTAAAGGTGTTGTAGGTAATCACCAACTTGGTGCTTTCGCCCGGTTCAAGGCTGCGCTTCCCGAGCGCAGCGGTGGTGCAGGCTCAACTCGTGGTAACGTTGGCAATAGTCAGCTTTTGAGTACCGCTGTTGGTCAAGGTACTCTTTTTAATTACGGGCGGCCCCTCTTTAATCGTACCGAAGTCAATGACCGGCTCGCTCACTTTAAGGCCTGCCGCCTGGACTAGTGCCGCAAAAAGGAGGATCGCTAAGACCACCAGGGATTTCAAGATATTCATGCGTTACTCCTCTATCATTTATTCCCATGAACTAACCGGGATTTCTTGGGAAAATTGAAATTCTTATCCTGCCCTTCCGTGTGGCAGATCCGGCAGGACTTCTCTTCGGGTTTACCGATAATATGGACAGGGTCCTGGGTTTCAACGTGCCTTCGCCCCGGGCCATGGCAGGATTCGCATTGAACGCCCTTGAGTTCAGGGGTCAAATCCAGGTCAATAAATCCGCCATCCTTATCAAATCCTACCACGTGACACTTTAGGCAGCCTGGATTCTTTTGTTTCTCATCCCCCTGGGTTTTCAGGGTTTCAAAAGCCCTGGCATGAGGTGTGGCCTGCCACCGATCTACTACCTGAGGGTGACATTCCATACAGGCATTATAAGAAACATAATCTCCAAGTATCTCCGTCTTAGCCAGAGAGACCAGTCCCAGGGACAAAAAAACCAGTCCCGACCAGATGATCGTTCGTAATCCTTTCATTGAGGGCGCGGCTAACAATTACATCCGCTGGCGGGTTTGATCAGCAGATATTTCTTCAGATTTTTTAACAGATCCTGGTTGATCCCCTTAATATCGAGAAGTTCCTCCATGTCAACAAACTCCCCGTTCTTTTTCCGCTGATCGACCAGTTTCTTGGCCAGGTCTTTATTAAGCCCTGGAATCTTAGTCAACTGGTCCATGGTAGCGGTATTCAAATTGATCTTTCCCTTATCGTCTGCCAGACTAATTCCCCCAAAGGTGAACAGAAAGACCGCCAAGACATACACAAATTTCCTTCTCTTCATAATGAGCTCCTTTACCACCCTAAAAAAGTATAACTATACATGAAAAGCCAAGCTGTCCCCGAAAGCAGATAGGACACGAACCCGCCTATTACTTTCTTAGCAAAGCCGGTCTCCCGCCGATGACCCTTGAACAGGGCCATATGTATCGCTGCACCGCTGCTCATGACCAGCAAAAGCATCAATAGAACAAAAACAATCGTCCCAAACATAAAAATCTCCCCTTAATACATTCCCAAATATTGAAAAACGGTCAGGGTGATGATGATAACCACCGCGACAACCCATCCAAGGGTATCCCGGTCTTTTTCTTCCTGACCGGTATTGGCCATGTAATTAAAGCCTTTTTCATCGGTCGTTTTAAGATTCCGATCCATCTTAAATCTCCTTATCCAGCCAGCAGACCGGTCTTGACCAGAACGGCCAATAGGGCCAACAGTAGGGCCAGACGAAAGGCCCCGACGGCAAAAGTCAAAATAAATCCTCTGATTCCGGCTGCAGTAATATCTTTAAAGGAAAGGCTCAGCCCCAGGGCGGCTGCGGCCAGGGAGAAATCCCATTTGACCATATTGAACACGGCCTGGTGAGCCGGTTCTTTAAATAGATGGAGGGCCGCCAGAATCCAGAAAAAAATAAAAATCCCCAGCCAGAGGGGAAATTTTTCGATTCCCTGGGTAGCCATACTATTCGGATTCTCGCAATCTCGCCTCTTCCGAACAAACATAACGATAAACACATAAATAAACCCGGCAGGCATAATCACATGACGGCCCACATCAAACCAAAGGGCGTACCGACCGGCTTCGTACCCGGATTGATAGGCGGCATACAAGGCCTGGGAGCCGTTCCCGACGCCCACGACTGCCGCCAGCCCACGCATTTTTTCCGGCAGATCCAAGTATCCGCTTACCCAGGGGAGAACCACCATGGCCATAAGGCCGAAACCGATGACGCCGATAGAACCGTTGATGACCTGTCCGCCTTTGGCCTTGATCAAGGGCATAAGGATGACGCAGGCATGGGGGTCTCCGGTGGATAGGCCTCCGGCAATGACCGAAGCCTGCCGGTCATCCACTTTGAAAAACCGGGCCAAGAAAAGGGTGGCCGAAGCCGTTAAAAACATAAAACCCGTACAGAGCAATATGGGCCACAAACCCAGTTTAAAGGAATGCCCCAGGATAAAATGGGGGGCCAGCATGATGATCCCCAGGGGCATGAGCATATGGATATAGCTCAAACCCCGTTTCCAGGAATCCGGGACTCCAAACACATTCCCGATGATGAAACCCATCAAGATTGGATTCCAGACGAAATTGGAGTTAAGGATCTGAAAGAAAGGTTGATGATTCAAAGGTCCAATTACGCCATCGAGCCAGAAAAAAAGATTTTCCAGTGTAAAAGGATTGGGCACTCCGGGCAGGTTGTTACTGAAGACGGCAATGTGCAGCATGACCAGAAGACCGGGGAGAACCTCTTGGAAGCTGTAAAGACATTGCCGTATGGATTTTTTGTGCGGATCAAAGGGGACGCTTGTGGATGAAGGCATGAGTTTTTTCCTTAACTACGAATTTTGGGCTTATAAGACCGCCATTTCTGAATCGCTGTTGATGGCCTCTGTTCCGAGATCACCGGGCTATATGGGCCGAGCCGCCGGTATTCACGGAGCCGGTGAGTTTAACGGCCGGGCCGCGGGCACTGATCCGCCAGTATTCCATAAACCCTAACCGGGGCAACATGGAAAGTCTCAAAAAACCCTCCGTCGTGCCGTTCACCCCCACCAGAACATCAATATTATTCCTGGAACGGAAGGCCAGGTTATCGGACTTTTGGATTTTTCCCTTGTCATAAGTTTCAACGTGCCAGGCATGAATCATTTCACCGTCGAAAGAATCAATGACAATACGAAAAAGGGGTTTCCCGTCCTTATTTTTCGGTCCTTCATAGACGCGGTGGTCTTTATCCAGGATAATGCTTTCCGGATTATCCAACAAAATCTCGTTGAGTTGATAACAGTGGCCGCAGACATCCGGCCGGACCATGAACCGGGAATCGAATTTAAAAGAGGTATCCCGTTCAAGGGTCTCGATGTTCGTAAAGAGGAAAAGGTTTGCCTTTCCCCCGGCGAAAGGGTTCTTGACATCCAATTCGGCCTGTACAGCGTCATGGATCAACTGCAGGCTGCGGGCCGTCTTTTGGAATTGGGGCAGGAGGCCGATCGTTTCCTGGTTGAGAGGACCGAGGCTTTTCGCTGCCACCACTTTTCCGCGATTATCCTTAAGTAAAAGGCCCACCGTTCTGGTTTTCGTATTGACGGAATTACACTCCATGACGTACTTGCCGAGCGGGGTCTTCTCTCCGGGCCCGAGCTGGACCATCTGGGGTTCTTCATAAGTAAAACTGATGGATTCCATGGAGGGGGTGCCGATCTCTTTAATCTTCACAAAGTTGGATCCCACATACTCTGGAATGATCCAAGTGGCGCCTTCGGCAAAGATCTCCGGCATGATATACCGGTTGTCCCCCTGGGGATCAAGCCCTTGGGCCATAAGGAAATGGGCTTCCCAGCGATTCCCAGAGTATTTCATCAAACTCAATTCAGCGACCGGCCTGTCATCCAGATAGAATGGTTTGGTAAATCGTAACGTTTTGTTTCGGACACCGAGCAACTGGTCCTGCCAGTACATGAGGTTGGTGTCCCCCATCGTTTGATTTTTCCAGAAGTCAAGGTTGAAATTTTTCCGAACAAAGGTGCTCGATTTAAAGGAGGTCAGATAAGCCCGCTTTCCGAGCATGAAAAATGATTCCCCGGCCAGGGAGCGGATGTTCCGGGCATTGCGGGAACTGTAACACAATCCTGCCGGCGGGATGACAATCCTTCCCTTCCGGTAGTCCACATAGCTTCCCCGAATGAAGAAACTTTCCGAGGAGAGTAAGCGCTCGTTCTTGCGATTCTTGGCAATCTTTCGTTGCAGCCCTTTGAGCCGGGGTACAAAAGGGGCGGTGGGGTCCGGCTCATAAAAGGAGGCATTGGAAACGACTTTGGGATAGGAGGTGAAATGCGCCCCCTCCACCACGGTCCCGAAAGTGGAATCGGCCAGCCGGGAAAGAAAGGTACTTTCCAGAATAGGCTCCAGGGCCGGCGAAGAACCGACAAAGAAATCTATGCTTTGCCGGCCTTCTTTTTCCATAAAAACCATGTTGTCAGTACGCATCAAAAAATAATCCCGGACATACAATTCGTGTACCCCTTGACTATCGAATTTCCGGGCCACCACCTTGAAGGCAGGGCGATTCCAAAGGTTGGAAAATTTAACAGGCCCTGCATAGGAATCGTTATTATTGTTAAAAGTAATCGGATTGGCATTCTCTATAACCAGCCGCTGGAGCATCCCACTCATCAGATTGGGCTCGAGGAGCACCCGGTACCGCTTGTCCAGGGGCCAGGGATCTCCGTTTCGAACGGTGATCAACCGCCGATAGACGACAAAGCTGAGAGTCCCCTTGGAAAATCCGTGGCTATGGCTGCTGGACCAGGGCACAAAGTCAGAATGTTTAAGAACGGAAGGGTGCCCTTTTATTTCAATCCGGATATCCAGCTCTGGAATCGTCAGATGATATTTATCTTTTTCTGAAACCAAGGTTTTATAACCTTGGTTGGTGATGGGTTTGATCAGTTTCTCAGCGTAAATTTTGCTGCCCGTAAAATTGGTTACTCTGATCAGATAGCCATCGGGCCGTCGGAAGGCATAAATACGCTTATTAAGATAGTACCGGTAATCCTCCTGGCGAACCTCCAGAACAATGGGCCGATGCATGGAAAAAGTCGCCTCTGAAATCAAAGGGAACTTAATGGTTTCGAAGTCCGCCGACTCAAAGTCGATTTTTTTGGCCACGAATTGGCTGGCGCCGTAAAGGTAGGCTTTATCCAGAAAAAACGGTTTCACTTGTTCGTTATATCCATCCTTGAGTTCCAGCTTGCGGACCTCTTCCCTGCCGGGAAAGGCGCTGGCAATAGGAAATTCAAGAGGCCAACCCCCGGAGGGGGAAATAAGGGCTAACTGGGCATAGGGCTTCTCATAATGATCCGTAGCGTAATCGAACCAGAGTCGGTAGCCG
Organism: Deltaproteobacteria bacterium; assembly: GCA_016219225.1. Lineage (NCBI taxonomy): Bacteria > Pseudomonadati > Myxococcota > Myxococcia > Deltaproteobacteria bacterium. The sequence continues at coordinate 11,182 of JACRBX010000201.1, read as the reverse complement.
CTGTTGCCGACGGGAGCTTTTTCCCCTTTCCCGAGTTTGACTTCCTTGACCAATCGATCCCCGCTCACGAGATCCACTAAATAAGCATGCTCACCCAGAATCAGGAAGGGATCACCCATCAAAGGGGCAGCCTGCCCCTCGGTCTCGGACAGATAAAACAGTCCCCCCGGTGGTACGAAGGCCTGCCCTTTAGCCACCTCACTCTCTCGAAGTACAATAGCCTCGGAAAGACGCTTTGCCTGCCCCGAATGGTTCTTGTAAGATTTATTTTTCAGACCCTGCAAATGGGGAATGAAGACCATATCCTCCGCTGGAGGAAGGCCATGGGGGTCTTCGGCGGACCAGGACAGCCCAGGGAAACCAATCCAGCTCAAAAAGGCCAGAGCAATAAATAGGATTCTCACGATCTTCATCTTTATGCCTTTCGTCCCAAGTCTTTTCCTTTTCAATTAACACTTAGACGGGCTCAGCGGCTCATCATCTTCTTCTTCCAGTTTTTCACCGGGGCGTGGCAGCGTAAACAGATCTCCTTCCACTCCCTTTTGCGGATTAATCTTCTTGTAAATTTCCTTGGTGATTCCGGGAACGTTAAGCAAGTCTTCCGGTTTTTTAAAGGGTTTTTTCTTGCGGTACTTGACGATGGCTTCGGCGATCTCCGGGGTGATGCCGGGGGCCTTGGATAGGTTTTTTGCTGAAGACACATTGAAGTGGATTTTGGCCTCTCCCAGGCCTCCGGTGTGTCCCTTTCGACCTTGGGCCGAAGAGGGGCCTTCCAGCCACAGGCCGGTGAGGAGCACCCCAAGTACGAAGGCTATCATTTTTTTTCCCATGATTGGTCTCCTTTTTTCAAAATTCATTTATACAGAACTAGACTTTCGACGGGGGACAGATCGGCTCCCTACCTGGTCTCGACCAGGTCTTTCAACCGCAGCTTGAAGCTTTCCGGTGGAATAATCGCTGCCTCACTCGGTTTCTTCAACTGAGGAACATAATCATACGGAACCCGGTAAGCCCGATAAACCATGTTGAAATTTTCTTTCTCATAATAGTAAGGACTGATATACTCCCAGACGGTTTCATATTCCGGAGTTACTTCAAAGAGACGGCCAAAAGCGCCTTCGCAGATCAGCGTGTTGCCGTTCGGCAATCGTTGGGCAGAGCTTACATAGTCGCTAAAAAACTTGGCCAAATCCCGGCTACCCGCCTTGTTGGCATCGTATTCCCAGACGATTTTCATTTTGATCGGATCGAGTTCGACAATCCGTGAATATTCCCGACGGGCATTGTTCAGGCCAAAAGGCGCGCTCGGATTGGGGGCGCCGAAACCACCAAACCCGCCGTTGTCGAATATCAGAATGTTTCCTTCACCGGGCAGGCCCTTGGGAATAACATGAGCGTGGTGCAGACCTACGGTTACGCCGATTTCGCGCAGTTGCCGGGTGGATTCGAAATCAGGCCCCAAGTGCCAGACGATCTTTCCGGTCTTATGATCGATAATACCGGTGGTGTTGGTCTGTCGCCCGTCGTAGATAATGTTGTCAGGATGAAAACGTTCATCGCCTTTGTCATACCATGGATTCGGGCCGACCCAACTGGCGGTATTAACATGGATCCAATCCCCTCCAACGAATCCGGGTGTCCGGGACATGACATAATTGGGGTACCGATATAGGGTATTCCGGGCTTCATTGGATAATCCCATCTCTTCGATATGATCACTTGCCAGCCAATCCCAGATAATCTGACCCTCTTCGTCAACGATATAGATGATGTCGTCCAGTAGCGGCTTGTCCGAGATGCGGGGCTTTTTGACGACTTTGTTGGAAAGGATGAGCGTCTTGCCTTTGGCCACCTGGGGTTCCTGACCCGGAACATAGTATCCGACTGGATTACCGGCTCTTTCGAAGTCGTGGTGCATCCCGGCCTTGGGGTATTTCCAGACGATCTTGCCGTCCCAGTCGGCTATGGCTAAATCGTTGGAATCCTCATGACCCATAATACGTCCCGAATTACCGGTAGCGCCCATGATATGCCCGCCCGGCAGTAGCTTGACCGGATGGTCGACCTTTCCGATATTTTTCCACTCATGAACCACGTTGCCTCTCATGTCGATCAGAAAGGCCCCGTAATTTTCCACGCAAAACAGGGTATACCCGCTAAAGGCCTTATCGGGTTTGTATAGAGTAGCTCCATGAGGGAAAACGGTCGGATAGGACCAGCCCATGGAGGCCACTGCGATCATGAGAAGGCCCCCGGCTATCATTATTAATTTTTTCATTCTGATCTCCTCCATCCGATATAAAACTGTTTTAACAGGAACAAACCTCAATAGGACTTAAGACCACTTGGCCCTTCGCCCAGGGTAAACCACTCTTTGAGGTATTTCATCCAGGTCTCCCTGTTTTCCGTTCGCGCCTGAACCGCCGACTGACTATTGTCGCCAGTGAAAATCAAGACTTTTTGACCGGGCAGCCAGACATTTTCCTTAAAGACCATCTTTTGAGTTCCTTTGTCGGCCAGGGCGATGGCTTCAGCCGGTCCGACCGCTTCCGCAATCAACTTTCTGATACCACCTTGGTCCATCCCCCCCAGGATGGTTACATAATAGAAATTCTTTTTTAGAGGTTCAAAATCTCCAGGTGAAAAATGTTTCACCGTGATTTCGTTTTTGGTGAGAAAATCCACCCACGGTTGGACTTTTTTCAAATCTTCCGGAGAAGTGACCAGGATCATCAGATCCTCCGCCAAAGCCAATGACGAAATCATCAAAAAGAGGATGGTTGCCATGACCTCCAAACCCAGCTTTTTTCCTTTTTTCATTATTACCTCCATGAATACTTTCCCCTTGAATATCAGTTAAAGAGAAGGGCCCTATCCACCCTTTTCATCCCTATCTGCGTCTCTCATAACCATTGCGGTCTTGGAGTAGGATACTCAATTATCGTACCATAATGAAACCCCCCAAAGCGCACGATAAACGCAGGAGCTTGAAAATCAAGAACTCCTTCTACCTTCATAGCACTGCAAGATACTTTTGTCACGCTGCCCAACCCCTCCTGGCAGGATAGGGCATTGGCCGCAGAATTCAGGTTTTAACATCAGGAAAGAAAGTCAGTGTTCGAAGACTCGAAGGCCAGCCGGTACGATGTTCCTTATCATCCCCCCCGTACGGTTTCGGCCAAGAGCGAAACCATACGGGGGAGAGAACAGGATAATCCCTTTATTTTGTCCCCTTCGACGCAGATTCAAACTCTCTGTAATGTTTCCACATCTCCAGGCAGCCCTTGGCCAAAGGCTCCTTCTTGCTTAAATCCTTGCCCGCAAGCCCGGGGTAATCCTTACCGTACCGATAGGCGCGATGAAGGGTAGATAGCATCACCTCTTCAACGACGCTTCGGATATCTTTCGAATCTTCCAGGAAGCAATTGGTCTTGTTATTACCAACGACAGGATTAATCCATTCCCAGACGACTTCAGGGTTCTTTCCACCGGTTACTTCAAAGACATGGCCCTGACTGCTTGACGTAATAAAGGTGTTTCCGTTGGGAAGCCGTTGCGCCGCCCCTTGGTAACGTGTATAGAAGCTGTTTCCAACCTTGGACTTGTATTCCCAGACGACCTTCCCGGTCTTCGGATCCATCTCCAGCACTCGGGAGCGATTGCCCTCGGGTCGGAACCATCCGTTATCGAAGATCAGGAAGTTACCGTTCGTCAGTCTGCTGACATGGTGAGGGCCGAAGAGCTGCTGATCGCCGTCATCAATCCATGAAGGGCATCGGCCCTTCCCATAGGCGCAGGGATTTCCCCATCGATATTCAATATTGCCCGTCTTGTGATTAATCAGATAGAACTCGCCAAAATTACGCGAATTGAGAATGATCTGATCGGTCTCCGGGATATAGTCCACGGTGTTGAAATGAGTCCAGTCCGCAACCCGCATGTATGAAACCATGGCGGTCTGGGGCAAGACGAAATTGATGTCGATCTTGTCAGGCCCCCTGCCGATATGGTCCCAGACATGCCATTCCCACACCACTTTACCTTCCTTGGTTACCTCCCTGATGTAATCCGGCCAGAGACCCTTGTGGACGACCCCGTTGTAGAGGTAGCCGTCCCATAGTAATGTTTTGGGATCGCGCCCCCTGGCGATGGCCTCTTCATTGCTCTTATATTCCCAACCCAGAACCAGTGTATTCCCGTTCGGCATCCGGCAGAATGTATGGTGCTGAACATACGTGGGCGACATCTCCTTCCATTCCCAGACGACCTTTCCATTCCAGTCGATCTCCTGTATGATCCCGGAGGTCCCTCCAAATCGCACGGGAGCTCCATCGAGCCGTCCCCCTCTGAGGAGATTTCCATTAGGCAACAATTCGCCATAAAGCCCGGGGAGGTATGGGGTTACCCACTTGTGAACGATGTTTCCTTCCATGTCCAGCAAATAAGATGTTTTCGAAGAGCCTGGAGAAATTAACGTATAGCCGTCAAATGCCTTTTCGCTGGAATAGCGAATCACGCCGGTTGGGCCTACCAGTTGTTCAACGGCTGTTGAGGTGTTCGCATTAAGTAAAAGAACGGCCGCAACGATCGCCATTAGCCCTATGATTTTTTTTCGCATCTACCCCTCCTTTTCTTTTCAGGTTTGAATCTATGAGAGTTTCGTTCCTGTTAACAAAAGCCTTTAATTTATTAAACGACATCCAGGATTTCTTATCCACGATCCGATCTCGTTTTCTGGCCCCTCCTTTTCTGGTTCGGTTAAATATGCGAATAATATGCCAACGCTTCCTCTTTAGAAATATCGAATTTCTCCGCCTGTTTCGTCTAAATCTGTTTAAATTCGCTATAAAATATGTACGAAGAACCGCACACCTGTAAAGAAATTCGCACACTCCGGCCGACTTTTCATAGTTGGCTCCATTCATAAGGATAATATGAATTGCTTACGATGCAACAATTGGCTTCCTGACAGGGTGAAGGTGCCGCCTTATGCAGAGGAGGAAAAACGGTTTTCAGAGACTCTAAGACATGGTATTATTCTATAAAGAAATACCGCAACAGCGGGAGTTACGAAACAGGAGATGGGGCTTATTCAAACCTTTGTACGAATTGATACCCTATTCAGGATATGGCACCATCCGGTATGAAACTGAAATATTTATTCTTTCTTTCTCTGGGGGTCTGGATTTTCCTGATGGGTCTCTGGCTTCATAAGGCTTTTATCCCTCCCTCAAACCCTTCCCCCTCTTCCAATCTCCCTGCGAGTAACCGCCTGCTCCAGGACGCTGAGGACTGGATGTCCATCACCTTTAATAATCAGAAAATCGGCTATTCCCATACCATCAGACAGCGTTCGGCCAAGGGGTATATCGTTACACAAGATCTGTTTTTAAGATTGATGGTCTTAGGATTTCCCCGTCAACTGCACCTGTCCGTTCATTCTTCCCTCACCCCCGATTTTCACCTGAAGGATTTTCAGGTCAATATGGTGTCCGGTTACCTGGACTATTCGATCCAGGGAACAATGGAAGGCTCCTATTTAAAGCTGATCACCGACTTGATGGGAAAATCCCAGACCTATCGGCTTCCTTTGAAGGCACCGCCCCAATTGCCCTTGACCCTTCCCTATCAAGTATACCGGGCACAGATGAAACCCGGAGAGAAAACAACCTTTTCTCTTTTCGATCCGGTCATGATGGCCCCCCAGCCGGTTACCGTCCAGGCCGGTCCCACGGAATTGGTATCCCTGGAGGAAGAAGTGCATCCGGGGCAGCGTTTTGAAATGGAATTTCTGGGGAATAAAATGACCGTCTGGATCGATTATAAAGGACTTGTCCTGAAAGAAGAGGGCTTGATGGGATTCCGCCTGGTCCGTTCAACAAAGGAAAAGGCCCGGAAGATGGATCAGGGGTCAGGTCCTGACTTGGCCGTCGAGGTGTCCATACCGGTTCAAAATCCACCGGACCCTAAGACCATCAAAAGGTTGATGCTTCGTCTTTCCCCCTTTCCCGGAAAGATGCCTCAAGCCGAAAATCGGCAAAAGGTCAATAAAGACCGGGTAATCATAGAACAGGAAACCCTTACCCGCCACGATTCCTATCTTCTGCCCTATAACCAAGGAGACCAGGCCCCTTTTCTGTCCGACCACCCGGTACTGACCTTGACCGATCCCCGGCTGCAAAAGGCCCTGAAGGAGGCCCTGGGCCAGGAGCAGGATGCCCAAAAGGCCGCCAATCGTCTGAATACCTGGGTCTTTCAACAACTAAAGAAAACGCCTACTCTGTCCCTCCCCCGGGCCGTGGACGTCCTGGTGCGACGGGAAGGGGATTGCAATGAACACGCCGTGTTGCTCCTGGCCCTGCTTCGGGCCGCCGGCATCCCTTCCCGTATGGCCCTGGGCCTCACCCTGCTGAGGGACCGTTTTTACTACCATGCCTGGATAGAGGCCTACCTGGGCCGGAAATGGATCAGTCTGGACCCGACGTTCAATCAGATGCCGGCAGATGTCACCCACCTGAAACTGGCAGAAGGCATGGAGGAAGGCATGGCCGCGCTCCTGCCGGTCATCGGAAAACTGAAAATTGAGATCGAGGCAGCCCAATGATCCGGATTAGTCACCTGACCAAACAATTTGGCCCTTTAACCGCCCTCAAGGATTTATCCCTGGAAGTCCCTAAAGGAGAGATATTCGGATTTCTGGGACCCAACGGGGCAGGCAAGACCACTACCTTGAAGATCATGGCCGGGGTTCTGGCCCCGACGGCCGGGGATGTAACCCTGGGCGGTTTTTCTATTCTCACCGAACCGGCTCAGGCCAAGGCCATTACCGGTTATATCCCGGATCGGCCTTTCTTGTATGACAAGCTCACCGGCCTGGAGTTTCTTCATTTTGTGGGGGGTCTCTATGGACTTTTGCCCATAGATATCGACAAAGAAATGGAAAGCCGGATCAACCTTTTTGATCTCTGGGATTGGCGCGATGAATTGATTGAGAGTTATTCTCATGGGATGAAACAACGCCTGATCATCATCGCGGCCCTGATCCATCATCCCCGGGTCTTGATCGTCGATGAACCTATGGTGGGTCTGGACCCTAAAGGGGTCCGGATCGTGAAGCGTCTTTTTCAAAAAGAAAGCGCCCAGGGCATGACCATTTTTCTTTCCACCCACACCCTGTCCACGGCCCAGGAGATTTGCGGACGGATCGGGATCATCCAAAAGGGGGCCTTGATCGCCCTTGGTTCCATCGATTCCTTTTCCAGGGAAGCCGATTGGAAGGCCCAAGGGTTGGAATCCCTTTTTTTAAAACTGACCGGAGATATGGAAGAGGAGCCCCTTGACCCCATCCTTTAAGGCTGTCCTTCTTTTGCTCCAACCCCGAATCCTGGGGTTTAAAAACCGTCTCAACCGGATACCGGGAACCCGTTGGAAGACGGCCTTTTTTGCTTTTTTAGGCCTGTCATTCTGGGCCGGGATCTTTTATGCCTTTTTTCGCATCCTGAACTATTTCCATGGCATCCCGGGCTTCGGCGAGATCCTCTCTCAAAAGGTCCTGTCCATGACCTTGCTCACTTTTTTCACGCTATTGATTTACAGCCATCTCATTATCGCTCTTTCCAACTTCTTTCTTTCCAAAGACCTTTCTCTGGTCCACGAAACCCCTGTCCCCACCCTGACCCTCTTTTCCGCCCGCTATCTGGAATGTCTTTTCGATGCCTCCTGGATGGTTATCCTTATGGGGCTTCCAATCTTCTTGTGCTATGGGGTCATTTTTCAAGCCTCTGTCGGTTTTTATATCAGTCTGCCCCTGTTGTTTCCGCCCTTTGTCTTTCTGGCCGGAAGTACAGGCATTTTAATCACCCTCCTTTTAACCGCCTTTTTACCCGTCCGCCGGACCAGGGATCTTCTGGTCATTTTAAGTCTCCTGATGGTCGGCTTGTTGTTTATGATTTTTCGCCTCATGCGTCCGGAACAACTGGTCAACCCGGACCGGCTCTCGTCCCTCATGGAATATTTAGGAAGCCTGACCGCCCAGGAGTCCCCTTTTTTACCCAGTACCTGGACCAAGGAGGCCTTTTGGGCCTTTCTAAAAGGGGATCCCTTGTCCGCCCTGCTGCCTTTATCACTCCTCTGGAGCAGTGCCTGGCTGGTTTTTTGGGGAAACCTTCTCTTGGCCCGGCGCTTTTATTTTTCGTCTTATTCCCGGGCGCAGGAAGGACCCTACAAAGGAAGTCCCGTCAATAACCGGTTGGATGTCTGGCTGTGGCGGGTTTTGCCCTTTCCCTTGGAACTCCGGGGAATGATCTTAAAGGACATAAAGACCTTCTTTCGGGACAAGACCCAATGGTCCCAGCTTTTTATCCTGTTGGTTTTGATCGTCATCTATGTCTATAATTTCAGTGTCCTCCCCCTGCACAAGTCTCCTTTCCCGACCCTTTATTTAAAAAACTTTATCTCCTTCCTGAATTTGGGGCTGGCCGGCTTTGTCCTGGCTTCGGTGGCGGTGCGATTCGTTTTCCCGGCGGTCAGTGGGGAAGGGTATGCCTTCTGGTTGATCCGGAGCTCCCCTTTTAGCCTGAAAGCCTTTCTCCGGTATAAGTGTATTTTTTATTTTATCCCTTTACTCATCCTCTCCGAGATTTTGATTGTTTTTACCAACCGTCAATTGCAGGTCTCATCGATCATGAACTGGATTTCTTCCCTGACCATGGTCAGCCTGGATTTTGGATTGGTGGGTCTGGCCGTCGGCCTGGGAGCCCTGTATCCCCAATATGAAACAGAAAATCTGGGACAGATGGCCACTGGTTTCGGAGGGTTTCTTTATATGATCCTGTCCCTTGTTCTGATCGGGATTACCATCGGATTGGAGGCCGGACCGGTCTACCGCCTGCTCATGGCCGAACTGCGGTCAGCTCCCCTGACCCTCTTTGACCGGTGGTGGATGGCCGGATCTTTCGGAGCGGTTTTTATTATTCACCTTTTTACCGGCTGGTGGGCCATGAAAAAGGGGGGGCAGGCCCTGGAAGGCCCCTGATCCCATGGGGAGAGGTTGGAGGGCCCCAATCATCATTTGACTAAAGCTTAAGAATAGATTATGATTTTCATCCAGTTAAGGGGAGCGGAAGAAGAGTTTATGTCTTTACGGAATCTTTATTTCTTACCTGTATTTATCATTCTGACGATTTTTTTCAGCCTTTTGGCCATGCTCGTTGCTTTATTTGATTCCAGCGGGAATCGCTCGCACCAGGTTGCCGCCCTCTGGGCGTCGTCCTCATTGTTCCTGAGCGGTGTCCGGGCCAGGATCATCCATCAGGACCTTCTGACTCCCGGACAGCCTTATATCTTCGCGGCCAATCACCAAAGCGCCTTTGATATATTAGCCTTGCTGTCCAAATTAAAGGTCCAATTCCGCTGGCTGGCCAAAGATAGTCTTTTTACCATCCCCATCTTCGGCTGGGCCATGAAGCGAACCGGTTATATCCCCATTAACCGATCCAATCCCAAACAGGCCTATCAAAGTCTGCTTCAAGCCGCTCAAAAGGTCAAACAGGGGACCTCGATCCTGATCTTTCCGGAAGGGACCCGCCAGGCGGAAAACCATCTGGGGGCCTTTAAAAAAGGGGGATTTATCCTGGCCTTGAAATCTCAAAAACCCATTGTCCCCATCGGCATCTTAGGGAGTGCCAGGGTGCTGCCCAAAAAAGGTTTTCGGATCACCCCTGGAACCATACAAATCGTATTAGGCCGGCCTATTTCCACCGAAGGTTACCATACCAAGGATGCCGAGGTCCTGATGGAGAAGGTCAGGGGGGCGATAGTAGAGAACCTAAAATACGAAGAGCTGAAAGCTGAAAGCTCAAAGCTCAAAGGATAACCCATGGAGCCCGATATTTTATCTCCTTTATCCGAGTTGTCCACCTCCACATCCCCTATAGACATCATCCCTTTGGGGGGCCTGGGAGAAATTGGATTGAATATGCTCCTGGTCCAATATGAGGAGCATATTCTGATCGTTGATGCCGGACTGATGTTTCCGGAAGACTATATGCTGGGCATTGATATCGTTATTCCGGATTTCAGCTATGTCTTAAAAAACAAGGAACGGATCCGGGCCATCGTCCTGACCCATGGCCATGAGGACCACATTGGGGCCTTGCCTTTCCTGCTCAAAGAAATATCGGTCCCGGTTTACGGCTCAACGTTTACCCTGGAACTGGTCAAGGAGAAATTAAGAGAACATCGCCTTCTGGGAGCCTGCGATCTGCGGACGGTTTCAGTCAAAGACCCCCTGACCATTGGCCCTTTTCAAGTGGAATTCATCCGGGTCACCCACAGCATCCCCGACGGCATGGGCCTGGCCATCCAGACCCCGGTAGGTACCTTTATCCATTCCGGAGATTTCAAGATCGATCAGACCCCTTTGGACGGCCAGATCACCGATATCAACACCTTTGCCGCCTACGGGGCCAGAGGGGTCCTGGCCCTGTTGTCTGATTCAACCAACGTAGAGCGGGAAGGTTATACCTTGCCGGAGAAGCGGATCGGCGAGACCCTGGACCAGATCATGCGGGATTGCGAAGGCCGGGTCTTCGTAGCCGTTTTTGCTTCCAACATCAACCGGATTCAGCAGGTGGTCAATTCAGCGGCCCGCTACCAGCGCAAGGTGGCCTTTAACGGCAAGAGCATGGTCGTTAACACCCGGATCGCCCAGGAATTGGGGGTTTTGACCGTCCCCCCGGGAATGGAACTGACCCTCGGGGAGATGCTTCAGCTCCCCGATTCCCAGGTGACCATCATCACCACCGGCAGCCAGGCCGAACCCATGTCCTCTTTAACCCGGATCGCCCGGGACGACCATAAACAGATCAAAATGAAAAAAGGGGATACGGTCATCCTTTCCTCAAAGTTCATCCCCGGCAACGAGAAGGCGATTGCTGGTCTGATCAACAACTTTTATCGCTTCGGGGCCGAGGTGATCTATGAAAAGGTCTCGGAGATTCATGTCTCCGGTCATGCTCACCAAGAAGAGCTGAAATTAATGCTCCACCTGACCCGGCCAAAATTCTTTATCCCCATCCACGGGGAATACCGCCATCTGGTCAAGCATGTCCAATTGGCCGGCAAGATCGGCCTTAAAAAAGAGAACCTGATCCTGGCTGAAAACGGACAGGTCATCCGTTTT
>JACRBX010000200.1 GCA_016219225.1 Deltaproteobacteria bacterium | reverse complement strand
GGCGGGAATCCAGGCTATATGTAACTAATTAAAAACACTGGATTCCCGTTTTCACGGGAATGACGTAAATCGGCGCTTTTGGACTTATTACGAACGCATCAACTTTGTCTTCAACCGATCCCTGATCCCTAATTGATACTTGATACCTGCATCCTGCATCTTGTAACTTTCCTATCATCTTTAAGGTTCATTTCCCCTCTTGACGAAGTTGAAAAAATAGCCTAAAGTTCTACCACTTTTTAAGGGAAGAGACAAATTATGGCCGGCGAATCCCGCCTTCGCAAAACCAGAAATATAGGCATCATGGCCCATATCGATGCCGGCAAAACCACTCTGACCGAGAGGATCCTTTATTACACCGGCCGGTCCCATAAGATGGGAGAGGTCCATGATGGTGAGGCCGTTATGGACTGGATGCCCGAAGAACAGGAAAGAGGGATTACTATCACCTCGGCGGTTACCACCTGTCAATGGCTGGGCCATACCCTTAATCTCATCGATACCCCGGGGCATGTCGATTTCACCATTGAAGTGGAGCGTTCCTTACGCATCCTGGATGGAGTGGTCGCTGTTTTTTGTGCCGTCGGGGGGGTCGAACCCCAGTCCGAGACCGTTTGGCATCAGGCCGACAGATACCATGTGCCCAAGATCGCTTTCATCAATAAAATGGATCGCATCGGTGCCGATTTTAATAACACCGTTAACCAGATCAAAGAAAAATTGGGGGCCCGTCCATTGATCCTCCATTTGCCCTGGGGACGGGAAGATGGATTTCGGGGGACCATCGATGTATTGAATATGAAGGGGATTATCTGGCGGGAAGAAACCCTGGGTATGGAGTACGAAACGATTGAAATACCCGAGGACCTTAAGGACGAGGCCCTGTTTCACCGGGAACAATTAGTGGAGACCTTGGCCGACCTGGATGACGGCCTTATGGAAATGTATTTGGGCGGTCAGGAAATCCCCTTGCCCGACCTGTTGGCCGTTATCCGCAAAGGCACCGTCGACCTGAAAATTGTCCCCCTTTACTGCGGGACGGCCCTGCGAAACAAAGGGGTCCAGCCTTTATTGGACGGTATCGTCCACTTTCTGCCCAATCCGATGGATATCCCTTCGGTTGCCGGTCGAAATCCGATCAGCAAAAAAATGGAAACCCGCCCGGCCTCCGACGATGCCCCTTTTTCCGGCCTGGCCTTTAAAATTGCTATGGACCAGGGGAGGAAATTAACTTATCTGCGCATCTATTCCGGGATCCTGAATGTGGGTCAGGAGATTTTGAACCCTACTAAAAATATCCGGGAACGCGTCGCCCGGATGCTGCGCATCCATGCCAATAAACGGGAACGGATCGAGCAGGCCCGGGCCGGGGATATCATCGGTCTCATGGGGCTTAAAAACACCACCACCGGGGACAGCCTGACCGATCTCGATCATCCGGTCATCCTTGAGGCCATAGACATCTATGAACCGGTTATTTCCCTGGCCATCGAGCCCAAGACCGTCGGCCAGCAGGAAAAGATTGTTAATGTCCTTGAAAAAATTTCCGAAGAAGACCCCACCTTCCGCTTCAAATATGATGATGATTCGGGTCAGACCATCATCTCCGGTATGGGGGAATTACACCTCGAGGTCTTACTGCATCGCATGGAGCGGGAGTATAATCTATTGGTGAATATCGGCAAACCCCAGGTGGTTTATCGGGAGACCATCTCCGAAGCGGTGGAAGTGGAGGAAACTTTTGATCGTGAATTGGGGGGCACCCGCCATCAAGCCCAGGTTCGATTGCATTTAATTCCCAATACCCGGGGGGAAGGAAATGTATTCCTCAATATGATCCCGGAAGACAGCCTGCCCCAGCCACCGATTGAAGCCATCAAATCTTCCATCAACGAAGCCTTTACCTCCGGGGTCCTGTCCGGTTATCCGGTCACCGACGTCAAGGTCATTCTGGAGTCGGGCCGGACCATGGAGAATCAACCCTCTGAAATGGCCTTTCGGGTAGCGGCTTCCTTGGCCTTCAGAAACGGCTGCCTGAAAGCCTCCCCTGTGCTTTTGGAGCCGGTCATGAAATTGGAAATCATCGTCCCCGATGAATTCCTGGGCGAAGTCATCGGGGATATCAACGCCCGTAAAGGTAAGATCGAACAGATCTTTCCCAGGAACAGGGTGCAACAGGTTCAAGCCCAGGCCCCCTTGTCCCAACTGTTCGGCTATTCCACGGTCCTTCGTTCGTCCAGCCAGGGCCGGGCTACCTTTTCCATGCAATTTTCCCACTATAACAAGGTCGCCTCTCCTTCTTCCTCAGCCTTTCAGAGGGTGTGATAGTGCCCTTTTTTTTCAACTAAAGTTATCCTTCGAATTCGACCAAGCTTCCAATCAACGGCACCTAAACCTAACGACATTAATGATCGCGCATAATGTCATTCCGACGAAAGTCGGAATCCAGTGTTCAAGGTTCTCCGGATGCCGGAGATAGTCCGGCATAACGGCCCAGGATATCTCCCCCCTATGATCATCATAACCTTCTTTCGGATTGATGATGCAGTTTCAACTATCCGAAAATATACTATTACTCATTGATTTTATTATACTTATTTTTGTCTTGAAAAATATTTAATATTCTTTAATAATTGCAATCGGATTCAGAGAATATTCAGGGTTTTTTGAGGTGAAGATTATGAGGAGAGCACTGGCACAGAGAACCGGGTTTTACGAGGTCTGGAGCAAAGTTGTCTCCGGGGGGAGTGTTCATGAAGTACCGGTAAACATCCGGTCATCCTGGGAACGGTGTTTGAATGCCCGCGTCAATCCTCGAAAAGAGCCGGCTCTGATGCGGATAGATCAGGTCGCGATCCGCAAACGCATCGATGAACAGTCGGATCTCCATCAAATCCTTAAGACCCACCATAAAAATATAGAGGAATTTTTCTCCTTTTTGCCGATAGGCATCTTCTTTGCCGATAAAGACGGCTACGTCCTGTCTTTCGCCGGCGATGAGAAGATCTTCAAAAGGATGGAGGAGAGTTCACAAACAGCCATCATCGGCAGCTCCATTAAAGAAGAGATTATCGGGACCACGGCTCCGGGCATTTGCCTGGAAGAGAACCGTTTTGCCGCCGTTAATGCCGAAGAACATTTCATTGAGGACATCCACTGGGCCAGTTGCATTGCCAGCCCGATCTTTGATGAAGAAAAAAATCTTTTAGGGGCTTTGGATTTTACCGTTGCCTGGAAGGATATGGAAAAATTAAGGCACCTTATCCCCATTTTGTTTAACACGGCCAATTCCATCCAGTTCGAGCTCTCCATAAAAAAGAAATTAGACCAACTGGAGCTCTTCCATTCTTATTATCATTCTACCTTTGATTATTCCCGCAGTATCCTGGTGATGGTCAATACCCGGGGAGAAATCATCGATCTGAACCAGCAGGCCAAAGAGTTCTTTAAAGTCAATGCCCAGGGAATTAAGAACAGGGATGTCAGGACCCTCCTGGGGGATAAGAGCAAAATCGAGCTCCTATTCAAAGAGTCGGGAGGAAAGATATCCTTGGGCGGCAGGAATTCAGATTTTTTGGTTATCGATTCCATACCGCTTTTCGATCCGGCCGGGCAAGAGATGGCCTTTTTGCTGAAATTCGAAAAAGAGAAAGTGTTCAAAACCATCCCTGAAAGGGTACCCAGGATGACCAGGTATACTTTCAGAAACATCATCGGGAGCAGTCCTCAGATTATACAGGTAGTGGATAGGGCCAAAAGGGCGGCCAAAACAGGATCTACGATCTTGATTGAAGGGGAAACGGGGACTGGAAAAGAGCTGTTTGCCCAGGCGATTCATAGTGAAAGCCCTCAAGGAAGCGGTCCTTTTATTGCCCTGAATTGTGCGGCCATCCCCCATGACCTGATTGAGAGTGAGTTGTTCGGTTATGAAAAAGGGGCCTATACCGGTGCCCGGCAGGATGGAAATATGGGAAAGTTTGAACTGGCCAACGGGGGAACGATCTTCCTGGATGAAATTCACCTGATGGACCAACCGGCCCAGACGAAATTATTAAGGGTGATCGAGGAGCGCCGGCTGACCAGGATCGGCGGGAAATATGCCATCCCCTTAAATATCCGCATTATTGTCGCCAGTTCGGTGGACCTTAAAAAAGAAATGGAAAAAGGTCTTTTTACCCCGGCCCTTTTTTTCAGAATCAATGTCGTAAAGCTTTTCATTCCCAGCCTGAGGGAAAGGAAAGAAGATATCCCCTTGCTGATCGATTACCTGATCGGCGAGATGAACCAGAAATTTAATCGGTCCATAACGGGGGTAGAGCCGGAGGCTTTAAAAATTTTAGGCCAATTTTCATGGCCGGGAAATGTCCGAGAGCTGAAAAATTGCCTGGAGAGTGCCTATAATTTCTGCATCGGAAAGACCATTGGTCTGAAGGATGTGTCGGACCATCTCTCTTTTGAATCGGAGCCGGAAGCCGTCACAGGACAAACCCTGGAAGCGATCACCAGGGAGGTATTGATCGGATCACTCAATCGTTTTGGCACCGTAAAAGAAGCGGCCAATTCTTTAGATATCCCATTAAGTACTTTTTACCGAAAAATGAAGGAATTTGGTGTTAACCGGCAACAAATTTTTAAATCCGGCCCCCGCCTTTAATTGGTCGTTTTACCAAAATGAGAAACGATTTTCAAATTGACCAAGCCATAAGAAAGCCTGTCTTTATCCGGGCTCAGGCTTCGTTATCTTTTTTCCTTTAAAATTAAAACGTTCTATCCGAAGAAAACCTGATTTTACTATTGGCACCGGTTTTGCTTATTTATTACGGGTTAACTTTGCATCCTTAACTCCAAGGAGGTTGCCCATGAAAATAAAAGCTGCGGTTGTTCGCGAAAAGGGAGGTCCCTTCAGAATCGAAGAGGTGGAACTCGATGATCCCCGGGAAGAGGAGGTGTTGGTCCGTATCGCCGGCTCCGGGGTCTGTCACACGGATCTCGTAGCCAGGGATCAATATATGCCCGTACCGCTCCCCGGGGTGTTCGGGCATGAGGGTTCTGGAGTGGTGGAGAAAGTCGGCGGGCGGGTCACCAAAGTAAAACCCGGTGACCACGTGGCCATGAGCTACCTTTCCTGCGGTCTTTGCGTCTCCTGCAGGAAGGGCCGGCCCAGTCATTGCCTCGACTTCCTTCCGTCTAACTTCGCCGGGGTCCGGGCCGATGGGTCATCGACCATGAGAAAAAATAGCCAGCCCATCTACGGTTCTTTCTTCAACCAATCCTCTTTTGCCTCCCATGCCCTGGCGACCGAGCGGAATGTGGTCAAGGTGCCCAAAGATGTTCCTTTGGAATTGCTGGGACCTCTGGGGTGCGGCCTTCAGACCGGCGCCGGTGGGGTCATGAACACTCTCCGACCTGAAGTCGGTTCTTCCATCGCCGTCTTTGGCGCCGGTTCAGTCGGTCAGAGCGCCATCCTGGCGGCCGTCGCCGTGGGTTGCACCACGATTATCGCTGTGGATGTCAAACCGGAGCGGCTCAGAACAGCTCAAGAGTTCGGGGCCACCCATAGTATCAACTCGTCGGAGACCGACCCGGTGACCGAGATCTGGAGAATCACCGGTCATGGCGTAGAATACTCCCTGGAGTGCACCGGTATTCCTCAGGTTTTTCGCCAGGCCGTGGATGCCCTCATGATGGGCGGGGTTTGCGGCCTCATTGGCGTGGCCCCTCCCGGTGTGGAGGCGGGTCTCGTAATGCAAACCATCCTCAACGCCCGGACCATCAAGGGCATTGTGGAAGGCGATTCGAACCCGGACCTCTTTATCCCGAAGCTCATCGATCTCTATAAGCTGGGTCGTTTCCCTTTCGATCGGATGATGACCTTCTATTCGTTAGACCAGATCAACCAGGCCGCTGAGGATTCGGAAACGGGAAAGGTACTCAAGGCCGTGGTACGCCCGTAGTCAGAATTCATAATGAGGTAATAATCTATTTTTAAGGAGGCAGATATGAAGTTTATCCGAGTCAACATGAGCAACCAGGCGATCACCACGGAGGAAGTTCCGGAGCAGTACCTGGGTCTTGGCGGAAGAGGTCTGACCTCGATCCTGATCAATGCCGAGGTACCGCCCAAATGTGACCCATTAGGTCCGGAAAACAAGCTGATTATCGCCCCGGGATCTTTGAGCGGCACCTTGCTCATCAATACCAGCCGCCTGTCCATCGGCGCCAAAAGCCCCCTTACTGGCGGCATCAAGGAGAGCAATGCCGGGGGTACTATTGCCGATGCCCTGGGGCGGTTAGGGGTTACGGCCATCATCGTTGAGGGCCAGGCCCCGGAAGGCAAACTCAGCCTGCTCAAACTGGATAAAAACGGCGACATCCGTCTGTCTTCGGCCCAAGAGTATAAAGGCCTGAGGACCTATGCCCTTACGGAAAAGCTGCTTAAGCAGTATGGGGAGAAGAATGCCCTTATTTGTATCGGACCGGCCGGTGAATACCGGCTGGCCAGCGCTTCCATCCAATCATCGGATGTGGACGGACGTCCCTGCCGGGCTGCCGGGCGCGGGGGATTGGGCGCGGTCATGGGCGCCAAGGGTCTTAAGGCCGTCATCGTCGAGCAGGGCGGGAAATCGGCCGATGCCATCGCCGATCCCGAGGCCTTTAAGGAGGCGGCCAGGATTGTAGCCAAGGTGGTGAAGGCCAATCCCATGAGCGGAGGTATGATGCCGGCCCTGGGTACCGCCGGTCTGGTGGCGCCGGTCAATGCCATGGGCGCTTTCCCCCCTACAACGCCCGGAAAGGGGTGCTGGAAGGCTGGGAGAAGATCAGCGGAGAGGCCATGGCTGAGATGATCTCCAAACGGGGAGGAAAAACCACCCATATGGGCTGCGCCCAGTGCATCGTCCATTGCTCCAATGAGTTTGTGGATGAGCAGGGGAAATATGTCACCAGTTCTCTGGAGTATGAAACGATCTGGTCCCTGGGCGGCATGACCGGTGTGGCCGATCTGGATATCATCGCCAGGCTCGATTTCCTCTGCGATGACATCGGCGTGGATACCATGAATACGGGGATTGCCGTGGCGGTGGCCATGGATGCCGGGTACCGGAAGTTCGGCGATGGGCAGGCCGTTATCGAGATGGTGGAGGAAATTGCCCGCGCCACGGAGATGGGAAAGATCATCGGCAGCGGTCCGGCGGCCGTGGGCCAGCATTTTAACAATCCCCGCATCCCGGCAGTCAAAGGTCAGGGCGTGGCCGCCTACGATCCCCGGGCCATGCAGGGTAACGGCGTGACCTATGCCACCAGCCCCATGGGTGCCGATCACACGGCCGGCAACCTGGTGGGAGAGTACCTTACCGGGGCACTGGATCCATTGAAGCCGGAGGGCCAGGTCGAGACCTCCAGAAACCTCCAGATCGGTATGGCCGCCATTGATTGCACGGGCCTGTGCTTTATGGCCGCTGTGGCCCTGGTGGAGGGTGAAGGGGCTGAGGCCTTTCTGAAAACGATCAATGCCAAATTCGGCACCCAGTTTGGACCGGAAGATATCCCGGTCCTGGGAATCCGGGTGCTGAAAGCCGAGCGGGAATTCAACCGAAGAGCCGGATTTACGGAAAAAGATGACCGACTGCCCCGGTTCTATTACGAAGAACCCCTTCCCCCGCATAACCAGGTCTTTCTCATCAGCGACCAGGCCATGGACAGTACCTTTGATTTCTGAGGGCAAGGGATAAAACGGAAGGAGGTGGGGAAGGGGCTCACAATACGCATTTAAGGAAACCGGATACACCCGAGAAACGGTTCCGCGCAGTATGATGACGGCCAAGGAATCCGATCAGGATTCATGGGGACATTATTATCACATTATTTAAGGAGGGGATAACATGAAATATCTTAAACAGGCAGTTTATAGCATTGTACTGATTTCACTGGTCGTATTTCCATTAACAGCCTTCTCGGCGCCGAAAGCCAAGGACAAGATCGTGGTCGGCATGTCCAGACCTCTCTCGGGCTGGATGGCCCAGATCGGAGACTCGGCCTTCAGACCGGTCTATGAGACCTGGGTAAAAGAGGTCAATGCCCAGGGCGGGATCTTCGTCAAGGCCTACAACAAGAAGCTGCCCATAGAGTTAAAGATCTATGATGACAAAAGTGATGTGGGCACCATGACCAGGTTGACCGAAAAATTGATCCTCCAGGACAAGGTCGACTTCCTCTGGCCGGCCTGCGGTACGGCGTTTCTCTTTGCCCAGGCCCCGATTGCCAATAAGTATAACAAAATACTGCTATCGGCGGAAGGCGGGGCCACCAGCATCCGGGACATGATTGCCAGCCTGCCCTATCTCTTCATCCCCTTAAGTTTCTCTGACTGGTACCAGTTACCGGTACTGGCCGACCTTCTGGCTGATAAGGGTGCTAAGACGGCCTACATTATCTCCATGGCCGACCTCTTCGGCATCGAGTATACCGGCGTGGCGGGCATTGAGCTGCCCAAGAAGGGGATCAACATCGTCGGGATGAAAAGCGTGCCGCCGGACATCAAAGATCTCTCCTCCATATTAAAAGAGGCCCAGGCAACCAAGGCCGACGCCCTGCTGGTTCTCGCCTATCCCGACGCGGTCATACTGGCCACCAAACAGTGTATGGAACTCGGCTATAACCCAAAGGTCTTCCTGGGCGGCCCCGGGGTCAACTTCGGTTTCTATCACGCCATATTCGGTCCGGCCACCGATGGCGTATTGGGATTTTCCATGGCCAGCAAGAAGACCTCTCCTGCCATGAAGACCCTTTTTGAGAAGCTCTATAAAGGCAAGCCCGAGGCGGTCCACGACTATTGGGGACATCCGCTCTATTGGGCCGCCCTGGAATTCTGGAAGCAGGCCATCGAGAAGGCCGGGACCCTTGACAACAAGAAGATACGGGATGTCATGGCCAAGGAGACCTTCAATACGATCCTTGGACCGACACGCTTTGTAAAGGGTTTTCTGGACAAGGAATCCCACACCGGTGAGATCGGCCAGTGGCAGAAGGGAGAATTCGAGGTGGTAGGCCCCAAGAACAAGGCCACGGCCCCGATGATCTATCCCAAGCCGAATTGGCCGGCCCCAAAACCGGAAAAAAAGTAGGAAGATTAGGGTGGAAATAGGTCTTATAGGACTTATAGGACCTATTTTCGCCACCCTGATAATGGCACTTCTACCAATTTTGGCCTTGCTGTGCCTGAGTAACAAAAACATAGGAACCGACCTTTATGATTGTGACAATCCTTGACGTGGTGGTGGCCGGCTTGTTGTTGGGCGGGATCTACGCCTTGATCTCCGTGGGCTTGAGTCTTCAGTACGGCGTCGCCCGGGTCCTCAACGTCGCCCATGGGGAGTTCATGATGCTCGGGGCCTTAACCACCTGGTCTCTGAACCGGGCCTTCGGGCTGAACCCTCTGATTGCCATAGCCTTATGCGGCCCTGTTGCCTTCGGCGTGGGCTACGGGCTCCACAGAACCCTGTTCAAGCGGCTGCGGACCTCATCGCCCTCCCTGGCTGTCTTTGAGGGTAATTCGATGCTCGCCTCTTTCGGCCTCCTTTTTATCATTCAGAACTTAGCCTCCATAGCCTGGGGCACCGAGATCAGGGCCTATACCTATCTGGCCTACCCGGTCAATGTATTCGGGGCCCTCTTCGCGGCCAATCGCCTGGTAACCCTGGCCTTCGCCGTGGTCATCGGGGTGGTCTTCTATCTCTTCCTGGTTCGCAGCCGACTGGGAAAGGCGATCAGGGCAGCGGCCCAGGACCCGACCATCGCCGGATTGATGGGCGTTAACATCAATCAGGTGCTGGCTTTATGCTTTGGCTTTGGCGCCCTGATGGCCGGTCTGGCCGGCCTGCTGGTGAGCATGTCCTATCCTGTTCATACGACCATGGGCCTCGAATACACGATCATCACGATCATTGTGGTCGTCCTGGGCGGGCTGGGCAGTATCCCGGGCAGTTTCATCGGAGGGTTCGTGCTGGGCCTTATCGGCAGTATTGTGACCAAGATAGAGCCGGGGTTGTCTTTGGCTGCCTATTACCTGCTCTTCATGCTCCTGCTCTGGATAAAACCCACCGGCCTTATGGGGAAGTAGCGATATGAACACACCCTCGATTATTCTTAAGAATCTGTATGCATGGGGATTGGCGGTCCTGATCCTCTTCGCCATTGCTTTACTGCCCCTTTACGGGTCCGAATACACGATCATCCTGGTGACCGCCATCATCATGTATGTCGCCTTGACGGTAGCCTGGGTGATGTTTTCCGGTCCCACGGGCAACATCTCGCTGGCACCGGCGGCCTTTCTCGGGATCGGCATCTATACTTCGGCCGTACTGGGAAAGGTTCTGCCTCTGCCGGCAGTCATCGTGGCCGGCGCCCTGGCCAGTTGCGGTCTCGCTCTGCTGGTCGGTGCTTTGACCCTGAGACTGAAAGGTATCTATTTTTCCATATTTACTTTCGGCCTGGTCGTGCTGATCCAACAGCTCATCTTGTGGTACGAAGTACGGCTGACGCACACCCGGGGCAGATTCGTCATCGTCATAGACAATATGACCATCTTCTACGTCATGCTCGCCATCCTCGCGGTTTTGGTGCTCACGGCCTTCCTGATCCGGGAGTCGAAATTCGGTTTGGCCCTGAAGAGCATCGGCGAGGACGACGAAGCCGCGGCCCATAGCGGCGTCAACGTGACCGTTCTCAAAACAATCATGTTTGGCGTGAGCGCCTTTTTTATGGGGGCCACGGGGGCCATCATGGCGACCAAATGGACCTACATCGACCCCTACATCGCCTTCAATCCGCTCTTTTCCTTTATGCCGGTATTGATGGCCATTTTCGGCGGCATGGGGACTTTCTACGGCCCCATATTGGGGGCGGCCATTTTTGCCTATATAGAGGAAGTGCTTATAACCGAGTTCCCCTATTACTATATGCTCATTTTCGGTATCATCCTGGTTGTGGCCATATTGTATCTGCCCGGCGGGTTGGTAGGTTTGGTACAAAAGTGGAGGAAAGGAGGCCCGGCCTAAGCACTATGCGAATCCTTGAAGGAAAGGGAGTAACCAAGTTTTTTGGGGGGTTGGCCGCCATATCGAAGGTCGACTTTCATGTCGACCGGGGCGAAATCGTTGGGCTGATCGGTCCCAACGGGGCCGGCAAGACCACGCTGTTCAACCTGATATCGGCTGCAATCTCCGTGGATTCAGGGGAAATAGGGTTTAAGGGCAAGAGGATCAGCGGCTTGAAATCCTATCAGGTCTGCAGGACCGGTGTGGCCAGGACTTTTCAGTCGGTAAGGGTCTTCCCAAACCTGTCGGTCCACCAAAACGTGACCCTGGGTGCGATCTTCGGCACATCGAGCGGCAGGTCTCCTGCGGAGGCGACCCAAGAAGCCCTGGAGCTTCTGGAGTTCGTGGGGCTGTCGCTGCCGGGGACAACGCTGGCCAAAGACCTCACCCTGGCCCAACAAAAGAGGTTGGAAGTGGCCAGGGCCTTGGCTACCAAGCCGGAGCTGTTGTTGCTCGATGAGGTGATCGCCGGTCTCAATCCCACCGAGACCGCTGAGGCCATGGAGCTGGTCACCAGAGTCCGGCAGAGAGGGGTCACGATCATGATGATCGAGCACGTCATGAAGGCGATCATGAGCATCTGTGACCGAATCATTGTGCTCCATCATGGTGTGAAGATCGCCGAGGGGACACCCAAGGAGATCGTCACCAATAGAACGGTGATCGAAGTATATCTGGGGGAATAAATCGATGCTTGCAGTCAAGAGTTTGTCTACTTTTTACGGAAAGATCCAGGCCCTGTGGGAGGTCAGCTTCGAGGTCCAAGAAGGGGAGATCGTTGCTTTGGTCGGGGCCAACGGGGCCGGCAAAACGACGCTCCTTAATACCCTGTCCGGAGTAGTCCCCGGGACATCGGGCAGCGCAGAATTTTTGGGCCGGCGGATAGACGGCCGGCAATCCCCCTCGATCGTGGAGATGGGCCTTTCTCAGGTCCCTCAGGAAGGCAGACTTTTCCCCGAGATGACGGTCCGTGAGAACCTGGAGATGGGCGCCTATCTTTCCCGGACCTGGGGCCGGAGAGAAGAGACTCTCCAGGAGGTCTATGCGATATTCCCAAGGCTTAAGGAGAGGAGTGGACAGATCGCCCGGACCTTGAGCGGCGGGGAAAAACAGATGGTCGCTATCGGCCGGGGGTTGATGTCACGACCCAAACTCTGTATGTTTGATGAGCCGTCCTACGGGCTGGCACCTATTGCCGTTTCGGAAATATTTAAAGTCATAAGGTCCCTGCCGGAACAAGGGATCACGGTGCTGCTGGTTGAACAAAATGTCAAACAGGCGCTTGAAATGTCCGATCGCGCCTGCGTATTGGAGAACGGCCGGTTGACCCTGGAAGGGGCCTGCCGTGACCTTATCGAAAATGATCACGTCAGAAAGGCTTATCTGGGGCTGTGAGGGGGTTACGGGTTGCGGGTTGTTAAAGAAAAGATCAGGCTCGATACAGCGATTTTTTTTACCTTGGGATAATTGCTTTTAGGTAAACCCCCGGCTCTGCCGGGGGACTCCCAGAGTTCGACAATTCCGGGAGTGGGGGTTTTCAGTATCGACAACGAGTAATTAATGTTTTCCATTTGAAGACCAAACCTTGATTTGACCGTCATTCC
>JACRBX010000199.1 GCA_016219225.1 Deltaproteobacteria bacterium | reverse complement strand
TATTCCTTTCGACTCCCAAAGGGAGTCTCTTATTAAGATCGGCAGATCGGCTCCCGGCCGGGAGCCTCTGCAAAAGCTCGACAAAGTCGAGCGGACCGATCGACCTTTGCGCCCTTTGCGGCTCTGCGTTGAAAATTGTTTTTCAAAAAGCTAAATTGATACCAAATTTTACCGACTGTATCATTTTATAAACCATTTATCAAATCGGTTTTCCTCCAAAAACCCAAGGCGATCAAAAAGAAAAAAAAGATATAGGTGATCTGGTTAGAGCGAAAGAAAGGCAACGAAAGCCTCTCAGTTTATTATACTTTAGGATTGACTTGAGAAGGCTAAGGCCAGATAATATATATTCTGAATTGAAAGGAGAGAGGGAAATGTCTAATAAACAACTGATCATAAGGGAAATTGATAAATTGCCTGAAGACGCCCTTGGAGAAGTTCTTGATTTTATTCAATTCGTAGAAATCAAAAGAGAAAAGGAGCGCCTCGCAAGATCTTCTCAGACGTTGTCCGCCGATTCATTCCGGAGAATTTGGGATAACAAGGAGGACGCTGTTTATGACGCGGTACAATAGAGGAGATGTTATCCTTGTCCCTTTTCCTTTCAGTGATCAATCCGCCGCAAAGAAACGCCCCGCAACCATAATAAGTTCGGATGCATACAACCACATTTCTCAAGACATCGTCATCATGGCCGTAACCGGTCAGATAAGAGGGCATATTGGAGTGGGTGAATTCTTGATTGAAGATTGGCAACCTGCGGGCTTACTGAGACCATCCGCTGTTAAGTCCGCCATCTCAACGGTCGAACAAAGACTGGTTATCAAAATCTTAGGCAAGTTTTCCATGAAAGATCTCTCTGCCTTGGAGAAAGCGCTAAAGGAGCTTTTTGATTTGAGATAGACAGTTTTGATATTAAACCCTCATGCCCGGGGCAGGCACCGTGCTATTTCGCCGTCCGGTTCAGTGAATGGTTAGGTTCTGGGTTTCTAATGCTATTGTTCCTATTCGGCCTCCTTGTTCTCCTTCTCCTTGTCGTCGAGTTCCTTGAATGCCTTCAGCCATCCAGATGCAAGGCCATTCTGAATAAGCAAACCCAAATCTACGCCAATTGCCTGCAACGTTGATGCAATTGTAATTTTGTGGCACTTGTCAAATATATTGCAGTTTAAACACTTCTCAGGAGCCTCACCATATAGTATTGATCCTCCCTGATCTCCAAAGCAGTCTTTTGGGCTGTTTGATGAACTCATGGTCTGCATCTCCTCTTTGAGTGGTTTGATTCATACCCAACCCGGACCAGCCGGAACGAAGATTTTGGATATACAAAACATGTTAATAAAACCTCAATTGGTCCGGGTCCAAGGTGTGTTTTTTAAGAAATTCTATCCATTTTGCGTAGAATTATATTCTTTAGTTACTAACAAATTATCGAACAGTTTTCTGGATCATATCAGAAAGTTTCATCATTTTCAAAAAAAGAAAATTTCCATCAAACCCTTTTTATCGTTGAATGAGGATATCAAAAGCCGCTCAGTTTATGAAAAAGTTCTTGCAAGTAGCTGAAAATGAGTCTATATTTTCCATAACCCCTAGATACCCTTAGGCACTTAGTGAATCAACATCGACAAAGTTTTGTCGATCACACAGCAAGATTTTTAAGGAGTCCGAAATTTGAAAGTTCTTTTATTAGCTTTTTGAAAATTCAAAACTATTTTCCGACAGGATTTGTGGGGTCAAACCCGGCGCCATAATCGGAAAAGAAAATTAGAAGGCGCCGCCGGAGGGAAGATGCCTTTACTGGATATGCGAACAATCCTCTTTGGCAATATGATCACCGATATCGTCTGCCTGCTGGTCATTTTATCGTTGTGGCGCCAGAGTCGTAAACGGTTTGCGGGATCGGGTTTTTGGGTGTTCGATTTTGCCTTTCAAACGGCGGCGATGTTTCTGATCATCCTGCGCGGCAGGATCCCGGACTTATTGTCCATGGTTCTCTCCAATACCCTGGTGATCGGGGGCGCCATCATGGGCTATGTGGGCCTGAGAAGCTTTGTCGGGAAGAAGATCCCCCAAGTCCACAATTATCTGCTGCTGGCGGTTTTTGCTTTGGTGCACACCTATTTTACCCTCGTTCAACCCAGCCTGCCTGCCAGAAATCTCAATGTGTCCACCGGGCTGCTGATTATCTGTTTTCAATGCCTGTGGTTCCTGGTCTACCAAATCGACCCTGCCATGCGGCGGTTGACGCTTGGTGTGGGCCTGGTTTTTGGGGGATACTGCCTGGTCAGTCTGGGGCGGATAACCGGATTTTTCGCCGGGGCGCAGGCGGTAACCGATTTTTTTCAATCCGGCACTTTTGAATCCCTTATGGTGTTCTCCTATCAAATCCTTTTCATTCTTCTCACTTACAGCCTGGTCCTGATGGTCAATAAACGCCTGCTCGTGGAGGTCACCACCCAGGAAGAAAAATTTGCCAAGGCCTTTCACTCCTCTCCCTATGCCATCACCCTTACCCGGCTTTCCGACGGACAGATCATCGAAGTCAACGACGGGTTTTTGAATATCACGGGCTACCAGTACGCCGAGGCCATCGGAAAAACAACGGTCGATTTGCATCTTTGGGATAACGAGGAGGACCGGGAGGTGGCGATCAAAGAGTTATCAAAGGGCGGCCGGTTGCTCAACAGGGAATTCCAATTTCGAAAAAAGTCGGGAGAGACGATCACAGGACTTTTTTCGGCCGACATCATCCCGATCAACAACCAATTGTCGGTAATATCGAGTATCAATGATATCACCGATCGCAAACGGGCTGAAGAGGAGCTGAACCGGAATCGGGAATGGCTCCGTGTGACGCTGAGCAGTATCGGCGATGGGGTCATGGCCACCGATGCCGAAGGACGGATCACCTTTCTTAATCCGGTCGCTGCCACACTGACCGGCTGGCAACGCGAAAAGGCCCTTGGCCAGTCGATCGGTCAGGTTTTCCGTATCATCAACGAAAAGACCCACGAACCGGCAGAAGACCTGGTGGCACGGGTTCTCAATGAAAAACGGGTGGTCGCTATGGCTAACGACACCGCCCTGATCACCAGGAAAGGTCTCAAAATTCCCATTGAAGACAGCGCAGCGCCGATCCATGATGCCTCCGGCGGGATAACCGGGGTCGTGTTGGTGTTTCATGATGTTACGCAGAAACGGCGGGCCCATGAAGCGATCCTCCATGCCAAGCAAGAGTGGGAACAGACCTTCAACACCGTCCCGGATCTGGTGGCTATTCTGGATGATCAACACCGGATTACTCGCGCCAATAAGGCAATGGCCGATCGGCTGGGGGTTAACACAGAACAATGTATCGGCCTGCGTTGTTATGAGGCGGTTCACGGAACAACGGAGCCGCCGGGGTTCTGCCCCCACAGACTTACTTGTCAGGACGGCCAACAACACTTCGCCGAAGTTTATGAACCCCGCCTCAACGGCCACTTCCTGGTAAGCACAACGCCTCTGCGCAACCTCCAGGGTCAGTTCATCGGTTCGGCCCACATCGCCCGGGACATTACCGAGCGCAAGCAGGCCGAGGAAACCTTGAGAAAGGCTCATAATGAACTGGAGAAGCGGGTGAGGGAGAGGACCGTAGAGTTGTCGGAAGCCGTTCAAAGGCTTCGGACTGAGGTTAATCAGCGCCAGCAATTGGAAGCAACTCTACGCAAATCGGAAAGCCAGGTCCGGTTTTTCGCATCTCAATGCCTGACTGCTCAGGAGACGGAAAGGAAAAGGGTTGCCGGTGAGCTGCACGACAGCATTGCCGCTTCTCTGAGTGCCCTGAAAATCAGGATAGAGAAAATCGGGGAGGGGATGAACCAGGGGCATGACAGCCCTGAGTCCCTGCAAGAACTTATCCCATTGGTGAAGGAAATCACCAAAGAAGTCCGGCGGATCATGGCCGACTTACGGCCGGCCGTCCTCGATGACCTGGGGCTCGTGGCCGCCATGAACTGGTTCTGCCGGGAATACGAAAAGACTTATTCCCGTATTTCGGTGGAAAAGCAGATCGGGATATCGGAAGAAGAGGTGCCTGATTCTCTGAAAACGCCGATCTTCCGAATCTTTCAGGAGGCCATGAACAATATCGCCAAATACAGCCGGGCATCCGGGGTCAATCTTTCTCTCGGAAAGGAAAACCATAAAATCCAAATGACCATTCGGGATAACGGCCAAGGGTTTGACCGGGAGACGATCCGAAAAGGAATGGGCCTTTCCACCATGAGAGAGCGTGCCCAGCTTTCGGGAGGGACTTTTGTCCTGGAATCGGCCGTGGGGAAAGGGACGATTATTCGGGCGGCCTGGAGCATTTGATTTAGTTCGAAAATAGGGTTCAGGGATCAGGGTTCAGGGATCAGGGGCCAGGGGTCGGGGGTCGGGGGTCGGCGAAAGACTTTTTTATGCTTCGTGGTACCAGGCCCCAAAGGCGGCGCATGGCGGTTTAGCACGAAAACAGCTCACCTCCATAGGGTTCAGGTACTCTTCCCTGAAGACGCCCTTGGAGAAGTTCTTGATTTTATTAAATTTGTAGAAACTAAAAGAGAAAAGGAACGCCTCACAAGATCTTCTCAGACGGATCTTCCCCTGGAAAAAAACAAGAATAGATCGTATAACCAATTGATTGGTATAATTATTTAAGATAATGGTTGGTTAACGTGTACTGCCTACACCTTGCCCTTGGAGTGGGCAAGGTTGGAAGGCCAAATCACATC